>CAYYXZ010000073.1:0-8010 GCA_964475715.1 uncultured Marinosulfonomonas sp.
ACCATCGCGAGCAAACAACAGGCTGTCGCGATCGTAAACATATCCAAGCGGATTTGCGGCACTGGGCCATGAGTAATGTATCGTCGGGTTAGGTAAATCCATATCATTGGAAAGCTGCGCAAGCCGGTAAGTTCCTTCAGCGAAATTATTGTTAAATCCGTGAACAAAAAGCACAATTTCGCGCTGACCTTTTGGTCGGGCGTGCAGTGATTTTTCCAGCTCGGATTTAAAACTGGCTTCTGAAGGAAAGTGATCAATACTTGTCGTTAAAAAATGCTTTGATGGATCAGGGTTTCCGCGTGGCCAGTCAATTTTACCGGCTTCATGTTCTGGCGGGACAGAAATATTGTAACGGTGAAATGAAATATGATCGGATCGTTTGTTATTGAATGTGCCATCTGCATTCATGCCCCTTGTGCTGCCCACAAAAATGCTGCGCACTTGCCCAACTTGTGCCGCATCGGGAAAAACCGTAATCGCCCCGCGTGGGGTGCACGCCATAATAAAACCAAGGCTTAAAATGGCAAATGCACGCCAAAGCCGGGTCATTTCTTAAAGAACATAGCGGCTAACATCCATCGATCGCGAAAGCTCACCCAGGTTTTTCTCGACAAAACCTGCATCAACCATAACAGCTTGGCCACCACGATCAGGGGCGTTAAACGACAGCTCCTCAAAGACGCGCTCGATAACTGTATACAAACGGCGTGCGCCGATGTTTTCTATCGAATGGTTAACCTCGGCGGCAATTTTGGCAAGGGCTGCAATGCCGTCTTTTGTAAATTCAACGGTGACGCCTTCGGTTGCCATCAGGGCTGAATATTGACGCGTCAACGCATTATCGGTTTCGGTCAGGATGCGGACAAAATCTTCTTCGGTCAACGCGCGCAGCTCGACCCGGATTGGCAAACGCCCCTGAAGTTCCGGTAGCAAATCAGAAGGCTTGGCAACGTGAAAAGCGCCTGATGCGATAAACAGGATGTGGTCGGTTTTCACTGGACCGTGTTTGGTTGAAACGGTTGTGCCCTCGATTAATGGCAGCAAATCGCGCTGCACACCTTCGCGCGACACATCCGCACCACCGGCGTTTTTGCGTGCACAAACCTTGTCTATTTCATCCAGAAAAACGATGCCGTTTTGCTCAACTTCATTTATAGCGATGCGGGTAACGCTTTCGTCGTCCAGCAATTTATCAGCCTCTTCACCGACCAAAAGCTTGTAACTTTCAGCCACGGTTAATTTGCGCCGCGTAGTGCGCCCGCCCATGGCCGAGCCAAAAATATCGCCAAGATTCATCATGCCCATGTTTTGACCGGGCTGGCCCGGGACTTCGAACATCGACATTGGGTTGGAATTATCTGCAATATCCAGCTCGATTATTGTGTCGTCCAGCTCACCCGATTTAAGTTTTTTGCGAAACATATCGCGGGTGCCTTCGCGGGCATCTTTTCCGGCAATCACCTCGATCACGCGCTTTTCTGCGGCTTTGCGCGCCTTTGTCTCTACGTCTTGGCGCATCTGTTCGCGCGTCATGCTGATGGCGCTATCCACCAGATCACGGATGATTTGCTCAACATCGCGGCCAACGTAACCGACCTCGGTAAATTTGGTGGCTTCAACCTTGATAAAAGGTGCGCGCACAAGTTTTGCCAGGCGGCGGCTGATTTCGGTTTTGCCAACTCCGGTCGGCCCGATCATCAGAATGTTTTTTGGGTAAACCTCTTCGCGCAAATCATCATCAAGCTGCTTGCGACGCCAACGATTGCGCAGTGCAACGGCAACGGCGCGTTTGGCATCATTTTGGCCAATGATATAGCGGTCAAGTTCAGAAACGATTTCACGGGGGGTCAGGTCAGTCATTATTGCCTCGGATGTAAGGTGGGAAACGGTTTTTATAAGGGAAGTCAGGCAGATGGCGCATAATCCAGGCGCGGATTTGCACCCACCATGTGCCAAGAGATGTAATAAAGGCACCAAGGATAAGAAGCGTAAACACAATACCGGCAGCACCATCGGGACCATAGCTACTGTTAAAGATTAAAATGACCATCGCGCCAAAATACCCAATGCCGGCGGTTAAAAAGGAGCGCCGATCAATGATAAGCGAGATAACCGTTACCACGAGCAATAAAAGGGCTGTTAGAAAATACCCCAATGTGCCGCCGCTATTAAACAATGTTAGCGCCATTGTGTTGACAATTGCAGGGGCGGCCAGAATATGCAGCCAGAAACCGGTGGCAGAATATCGACTGATACGGTGCGGATCTTTTGTATCGAAATATATGCCCAAAGCAAAAGCCAGTAAGCCGAAAATCAAAGAGCCAATAGCAAGGTTTGAATTTTGGCCAAGGTCAAACAGGCCCGCAGGGAAGTTATGAATTGGCATACTTGTGCCTTGACTGCCCATTATCGAATAGATCAGGGTCAGGCTGAACAGACCAAAAACAAACATCGAAAAAGGCAGCTTGAAAACGCGGAAATATATCGACATTGCGATCATGCCAATTATCGACATGATGATTAAATCCGTGGCGTCCATACCGGATCCGGTCGCATCAAGGGTGATTAAAACAGCAGCTACGGTAAACAGACCAAATCCGGCAGCCAATGAAATACTTGGCAGGCTCATGCGGCGTTTTTTGGTAAAATAAAGCGCAAATACCCACGTTAGGATCAAACCAAATACAGCGATGCCAAATCCGCCACCTATAATCGCGCCAAAAGCCAGAATTCCGCTAAACAATAACCACAGGCCAACAGTCACAAAAATTTCGCTAAACCCTTTGAAAAACTCAAACGGCTCATCGTCATTTACCAACCCGCCGCGCACACCAAGGCGTTCTTCAGCTAAAGCTATCAGGCCAACGGCTGCGGCTTCGTTAATTATTCCGGCGGCCACGGCCGCACGAATGTCATCTTTGGAAAAAGCGCTCAAGTTTGCTTACCTTTAATTGTTTCCACAGTCAGATTGCCATTGGTATAAACACAAATATCGGCAGCTATGGCCATGGCTTTGCGGGCCACATCTTCGGCAGATAATTTGCTGTCCATCAAAGCGCGCGCAGCCGCCAAGGCATAATTTCCGCCAGATCCAATGGCCGTGACATCGTGCTCGGGCTCTAACACATCGCCCGCGCCGGTTATTACAAAAATGTCTTTGCCGTCAGTAACGATCAGCATTGCCTCGAGTTTTTGCAGATATTTATCTGTGCGCCAATCTTTGGCCAATTCCACCGAAGCACGGGCCAGCTGCCCGGGGGTTGCTTCCAGTTTGGCTTCAAGGCGTTCCAGCAAAGTAAAGGCATCCGCAGTTGAGCCGGCAAACCCTGCCACCACATCAAAGCCGCCCGGCGATAGGCGGCGCACTTTTTTGGCGGTGCCTTTCATCACGGTTTGGCCAATGCTGACCTGACCATCACCGGCAATCACCACTTCGCCATCTTTTTTTACACCGATAATTGTGGTGCCGTGCCACCCGGGAAATTGATTGTCTGCCATCGTGCTCTCCTGCTTGGTTGTGCCCTATATGGCAATGCAGGCAAGGCAACACAAGCTATCCATGAAAAAGGGGCGCAAATTGCACCCCTGATCCGGTTTATTTCTATTGTTTTAAATTGATTCTTCAATCCAGCTTTGAATCGCGGCTTTGGGCGCTGCACCAACTTTGTTGGCAACCACCTCGCCGTTTTTTAGCAAGAAAAGCGCAGGAATTCCGCGAACCCCCATTTGGGCAGGCGCGTTCGGGTTTTCATCGACATTTACTTTAACGATTTTAACCTTGTCGCTCATTTCTGCTGAAAGCTCCTCTAGTGCCGGACCAATTTGTTTGCACGGTCCACACCATTCTGCCCAGAAATCCACCACAACCGGCAATTCGGATTTCAAAACTTCTGCTTCAAATGTTGCGTCTGATACTGCTACTGTCGCCATTATATTCTCTCCTTGAGATATGTTTTAAAGGCAACCTAAGTAGATGCCCGTTTGAGGTCAAGAGACAGTGGTTGCGTGCAATGCCGCAATAACAGCCTCGCGTTTTATGCGCATGAGTGACGCATTATGTGTCCACAGAATTGCGGTTTCAACAATGTGTTCCGGATAAATAGTCTCTAATGCTGCCTGATAGGCCCCTAATTGACGAAGTATTCCATCAGGGATATTGTTGGCAGAACCCGGTATTATAGCGTTAGATTTAAAATCTACGGCCAGAATGTGGCTGGAAGAAATAATCAGGCGGTCAATTTCGCCGTAAATACGCTGGCCACCTAAGGCTGTAATATTGGCTGAAACCGGAACCTCTGATAATGTGCCCGGCTTGAACATAAACATCAGTTCCGGCTTTGTAAGCACAGTGCAAACCTCGTTAAACACAGTTTGAAATTCTGCGCCTGTAGCCTCGGGCAGTAATAGTTTGGCAGATTTCAGCCAATCGGATTCTAGACAGTTGGGAAGATGTTCCAGCAACAAATGTATTTGGCTGCCCCTTTTCATTGCGTCCTTTTCCGACAACCCCTCCCCGTCATCATAAAGCGCTTTTGCTCCGCCCAGCATTGATGGAGAAAGCGGCTTGCTTGGTCTGTCTGGAATATCCGCCTGGGTTTTCGCCCAATTTGGCAAGGTCGGCTTGGCATCCTTGGATACTGGCTTTTCAGTGACCAAAGGCCCTTGCCAATTCTCCGATTGAAGCCGAAGGCCTATGCCTGTTTTGAAATTATAAGGCTCAGCACCGGCCTTATTCATTCCGGCTTCGATTATTTTATGCCAGCATTGACTGTCCTTTGCCAATTTACCCGCACCGCAAACAATCAGCCATTTTTCAGCCCGAGTCATTGCAACATATAACAGTCGCATGCGTTCTTTTTCTTGGATGCCGCGCAGTTTATCGCGCGCTTCGTTCATTATTTTCGGGCTGCTGTTTTGCGCAACCTGCCACATCACTCCACAATCCGTTTTGTAAATCTGATCACGAATTTGTAATTTCCATTCGGCTGTATCAGGCAGGATCACAATGGGTGATTCCAGACCCTTTGCGCCATGCACGGTCATAACCCTGATTTGGTCGCCTGCACTGTCTACCTGCCGCTTGATTTCAACTTCTTCAGATTGCAACCAAGTGATAAAACCGGTCAGGCTGGGCACATCAAGATGCTCATAAGACATGGCCTGATCAAGCAAGGCATCAATACCATCTTCGGCTTCATCACCTAGCCGGGCCAGCAGGTTTTTACGGCCATTGAACCGCGTTAAAATACGCTCGAGCAATTCATACGGGCGCATATAATCCGTGTTTTTACGCAAGTCATTTAAAATTTCGAGGGTGTTTTTAAAGTCAGTTTTTTGATTGCGAAGCGCCGCCCATAAAAAGCTGCCTTTTTTCCGATTGTGAGCCAAGCTAAACAATGCCTGTTCATCCCAGCCAAATAATGGCGAGCGTAAAACAGCGGCCAAGGACAGATCATCCTCGGGAGTCGCAAGAAATGACAGTAGTGCCGTTAAATCTTTTACCGCCAATTCAGCCCCGACTTTCAACCGGTCTGCACCAGCAATAGCAAGGCCGGCAGATTTACATGCTCGGATAATTTCGTGGAACAGGCCTTTGCGGCTGCGCACAAGAATTAGAAAATCGCCTTCGCTAATGCGGCGCATTTCGTATTTTCCGCTATTGCCAATTTCTTGCGAAATCAAGCTGCCATCATTACACATTTCATAAATATTTTCGGCAATTTGGCCGGCAAGAATAATCGTCTCGTGATTGTTGGCTAACTGATCTATCGGATCGTGCCAGGCTTTTTGGTCGGAGGGCGCGTGTTGTTCTATAATTGGCCATAAATCAACACGTCCGGGCATTTCACTTTTGAACGCGATATGCTTGGTGTCGTCGCCCATGCCTAAATCGGCATGCTCCTGAAAAGTAGAGTTAACCAAGCGCATAATCGGTTCAGAAGAACGGAAAGAATGCTTCAACTGAAACTTGTTTAACAATGTATTCACATCGGAAAGTTTTTGGGAAAAATGCGCCTGCATCCGGTCAAATTCGTCAGGGTCAGCGCCTTGAAAGGAGTAAATTGACTGCTTTTTATCCCCGACAACAAAAATAGTGCGCAACCTGTCTCGCTGCACACCTTGGCCTGCGGTAAATTCTTGCGCAAGGCGCTGAATGACATCCCATTGTTGCGGGCTGGTATCCTGTGCTTCGTCCACAAGGATATGATCAATCCCGCCGTCCAGCCGAAATAAAACCCATTGAGCCACGGATTGATCGTTAAGCAAATTAGCAGTTCGTAAAATTAAATCGTCAAAATCCAACCAGCCCCTCTGCATTTTGTGTTTTGCATAAAGCGGTAAAAATATTTCAGCAAAATTATGTAGCGCAAGGGTCTTTTGAGCGGAATAGAGACTGTTTTTTAAATCTCTGGCCTGCTCAACCCTTGTCTTTAAATCTTCGAGAGGCTGGAAAAGATCACCCAGAGCGATGCTGACATCTTTGGTTGGCACACCTCTTTTTGAAATAACGCCAGCTTGTGTAAGAAAAACAGCGCCCAGCTCTTCGATCAATGCTAACCCGCTTGGATTGTGCAATATATTTTCTATTTTCGTTGCGGCCGTAATGTCAGTTGCTTTACCCTTCTTTAAAAATGGCAAAACGGATTGAAGTATGGTTTTTTCATTTCCCAAAATCACGTTGTTATAAATACTACTCTTATCTGCTCGGGCACCAAGCCCAAACATACGCCAAATTGCATCAGTGTCGGGCTTTTTGCCAAGCAGATTTTGATGCCTTGAAACTTCGGCGGTTAATTTTTCTAAATCACTGTCAAAATGATAAACCGCCAAATCTTTAATCACTGAAACATGTTCACTGTTGGCCATTTCTTCTATAATATCTGCGCGTAATAACTTTGCGGCGCGATCTTCCATTTCTTTAAATTGTGGTGAAACGCCTGCTTCCAGTGGAAAACGGCGCAGTATTGAAGCGCAAAAAGAATGGATTGTCTGTATTTTCAAACCGCCCGGGGTCTCGATTGCGCGGGCAAATAATCTGCGGGCCTTTCGCAGCTCTTCTTTATTTATTTTACGCTCAACACCCAACTCTTTTAACTCAAGCGCAAGCTCATCTGAATCTTGCATGGCCCATTTACCCAGCCGCTCGAATAACCTGTTCTGCATTTCACTGGCCGCGGCCTTGGTATAAGTCAGGCATAAAATATGTTGAGGCAATACACCATCCAGCAGCAACCGCGCTACGCGATCTGTCAGAACTCGGGTTTTACCGGAGCCTGCGTTGGCCGATAACCAAGTGGATGTTTCAGGGCTGGCGGCGCGCACCTGCATTTCTGTTGCTTCATCACGGCGTATCATTTCAGTTTAACCTCTGTTGGGGTCTTTGTTTCATCCCATTCACCGTGCCGAGACAGGTGATCATAGTCATAAGAATATTGCACTTTTTCCATGGCTCTACGTGATGTGTAGCCTTTTTTTCCGGTCAGATACGCTGCCAATAACGTCTCTAACTCTGCCCAAATTTGATCAATATCTGTTTTATCCAAAGGGGCCGGAACCACTTTGGGCTTTGCACCTAATCCAATAAAAGACGCAGCTTCAACACGGGTATCTGCAAGCCCTTTAAAGCCAGCCCGTTCAACCATAGCGGCCGTTAGCAAAAGCTGCTTGTCAAATTGTAACTGCTGCTTTTCCGTTGGCGGATCGCCGGTTTTATAATCATAAATATACGTCAACCCATCACTGGAGCGATCCAAACGGTCTGCCTTGACGGTCAAAGTAAAGTCAAGTTTCCCTACTTTGGCAGCCCCCAACCCTTCCAGTAAAACCGGTTCTGCCAGATTGCGCCGATTCTCCTCGCCCTCCAAAAACCAGTCAGCAACACGTTCCAGCTTTGCCCGCCAAAAACAACGGGCAGCAGGCCAAGGCGCATCAGATTCAAGAACTTCGTCAGCGATCAACATTAATCGCTCCTTTGCCTCTGTCAAAGTTTCAGCGCTACGTTCTTTAATA
>CAYYXZ010000074.1:0-1241 GCA_964475715.1 uncultured Marinosulfonomonas sp.
CCAGAGCAAGGCTGCGGCCCTGCCATTTGGCCAACCCGAAGGCCGCCGCCCAAAACAGCGCCAAGCCCGCGGACATGAGGATCAGCGCGAATGGTGCCATCCAGCCGTGGCGGGCGATATCGACCAAAAACGGCTCGATTATCCAGCTGAGTGTCAGCCCGAAATAACCGGTGCCAAAAGCCCAGCCCAGCAAACTGGCCTGTTTTACCGAAACCGCGGCTTGAAACAGGAAAAAACTGGCAAGCAAGCCGATCAATGCCAACCAAAGCAGTGAAAACGGGGCTTGGCCCAATCCGGTGATGGCCCCGAAAAACAAAGCCAACAGTGATTTTTTTCGCGTTGAAAATAGCGATAAACGCGCGAGAATATCAGTCACTTTTCAGGCCCGAAAGACGCACCCGAAGCCGTTTGATCCGGCGCGGATCGGCATCCAGCACTTCAAATTCCACACCGCGCGGATGCAGCACAACTTCGCCCCGCGCAGGCACATGGCCCGATAGCAAAAACACCAGCCCGCCCAACGAGTCGATCTCCTCCTCATTGCCCTCATCCACCAGCTTTATGCCAATCTCGGCCTCGAAATCTTCAAGCGGAGTGCGGGCCTGCGCCAAATAACAGCCATCGGTTTCCTTCACCCAAAACTGGTCTTCCTCTAGATCATGTTCGTCCTCGATTTCGCCAATCACCTGCTCGATTAGATCTTCAAGCGTCAGCAGCCCGTCAACGCCGCCGTATTCATCGACCACCAGCGCCATGTGAATGCGCTCGGATTGCATTTTTTGCAACAGCACGCCGATGGGCATCGAGGGCGGCGCAAACAGCAAAGGGCGCACCAGATCGCGGATGGAAAAATGCCCGCCGTTGCTGGAAAATCCGTGCTTTAGGGCGAAATCCTTTAGGTGGACCAGACCGATCGGGGTGTCGAGCGTGTCTTTGTAAACCGGTATCCGTGTCAGGCCGGTTTTGCGAAACAGTTGCACCAGATCGTCTTTTTTGATGTCTTGGGCCACGGCGATAATTTCGGCCTTTGGCACGGCAACATCTTCAAGGCTCATCCGGCGCAAATTCAGCATGCCGGGCACATCGGCGGCAAGCGCGTGCGCAACGGATTTATCGCGCAATGTAGTTTTATTTGTATCCGAGGGGCTGAGCGCACCAAACATGCGGCTAAAAAACCCGCGCTTTTTGGCTGCGCTTTTATCCTGCGCGCTTTGCGCAGCGTTTAAAGATCCGTCCGTTGT
>CAYYXZ010000074.1:1341-2952 GCA_964475715.1 uncultured Marinosulfonomonas sp.
TCGCCCATTTTTCCTTTTCCAAATCATTCAGGCCCCGATTATTCGGGCTTTGTCGCCTAATCCCTATATGGGTCGCAAATGCCCAGTTTGCCAAGCACTTCTGCCTCTAAACCCTGCATAATGGCGCTATCTTGATCGGATATGTGATCATAACCCAACAAATGCAGCACCCCGTGGATTAATAAATGCATCACATGTTCGTGCGCGGGTTTATTTTCGGCCGCGGCTTCGCGCATGCAGGTATCAAAAGAAATCGCGATATCGCCCAATTCTTCGGGCATTTCGCCGAGAACTGCACTGGGCTGGCGGCGCGGCGGGTGCGGGTGTTTGCCGGGCCGCGCGCGTTCCTGGGCAGGCCAGGACAGCACATTTGTCGGCGCAGGTTTGCCCCGAAATTCAGCGTTTAGATTGGAAATGCGCGCATCATCACAGGCCAGCAGACTGATTTCGAAATCTTCACAATTGATGCCAAGATGCTTTAGCGTTGCAACGCAGGCGCGCTGGGTTAGTGCCTCGATGTCCAGATCCTGCCAGCGGGAATCCTCAATATTTAGCGAAATGAAATCAGCGTTCATCAGCGTCATAGGCCTCGATTATTTCGGCCACCAACGGATGACGCACCACATCTTTGGAGGTGAAATAGTTAAAGGAAATTTTGTCGATGTCTTTTAGCAGGCGTTCGGCATCATGCAGCCCGCTGATCTGGGCGCGCGGCAAATCCACCTGCGAGCGATCACCGGTAATCACCATGCGCGAACCCTTGCCAAGGCGGGTCAGAAACATTTTCATCTGCATGGTTGTGGCATTCTGGGCCTCGTCCAGCACCACGAAAGCATTCGATAATGTGCGCCCGCGCATGAATGCCAGCGGGGCGATTTCGATCTTTTTATCTTCGATTAGTTTGGCCAGCTGTTTGGCGGGCAAAAAATCGTCCAAGGCATCGTAAAGCGGCTGCATGTAGGGATCAATTTTTTCCTTCATGTCGCCGGGCAAAAAACCCAGACGCTCGCCGGCCTCGACTGCGGGGCGCGACAGGATGATTTTATCAACCTTGCCACCGATAAACATATTCACCGCCACCGCCACCGCCAGATAGGTTTTGCCCGTGCCAGCGGGACCAATGCCAAAGACCAGCTCGCGCGCAAATAACGATTTAACGTAAGTTTTTTGTGCCTCTGTGCGCGGCTGGACCAGTTTTTTGCGGGTCTTTATTTCAACATGGCCAGCCTTAAACATTTCCAGCTGATCAACATCACCACCGGTGTCAGCACCCGTGCCAGCCATTCGGATTTCCTGATCAATATCGGCGGCTTCCAGCAACAGGCCGGATTCCAGCCGGCAATAAAGCGCATTCAGCAGCCGCTGCGCCTGCTGGCAGGCCGCATCATCGCCGATCAGCGACAGCTGATTGCCACGGTGCATAATCTGGATTTGGTATTTCTGCTCGATATGGGCCAGATTACAATCAAATTGGCCGCATAAATCAATCAGTAAACGGTTGTCGGGAAACTCCAGCATCTGCTCTTGGATGGCATCCGGTGGTGGTGTTGTGTGTGTTTCCAATCAGCTCTCCATCGGCTTGATCATACCGTGATGGTGCCAAGTGATCCA
>CAYYXZ010000074.1:3052-8007 GCA_964475715.1 uncultured Marinosulfonomonas sp.
ATCGAGCCATCTTTAAACGGACCTGTCACATAAGTCGGCGGGTTCACGCCGGAACAGACAGGTGTGCCATCGGGCTGCAACCGAGCCATCGCGAAACCTTCCAGCCCATTGTCAATCATCCAGACATCGCAGCCATCGGGATTAACCCAGACACCGGCAACCATTTCACTTAGGTGGCGGGTATCGAATCCGCCATCAACAGATTTATCCGGGCCGATTGCGCCCATGCCTTCGCCGCCTTCACAAGCAGCCAGAGCCGACATGGCAACAATCAGACCAATAACTTTTAAACTTTTCATTTGAACACTCCTAACGCAAGCAATAAATTTCGACACGGCGGTTTTGTTGCATACCGGCAGCCGTCGCATTTGTGGCGCGTGGTTTGCGCTCGCCAAAGCCTTTGCTATCGACAATGCGTGCCCCGACAGAGCGCCCAAATTCGGCCACTGCATTGGCCCGTCTTTGGGACAGTTTCATGTTATATTCATCAGAGGCGCGCGCATCGGTGTGCCCGTAAATCAGATAACCAAATGCATCGGCCGACTGGAAGAAATCGGTCAGAGCCGTGCGCCCCGAGGCGCTGATCGCATGGCGGCTTGTGGCAAACAGCTGATCGGTTGGCACCACACCACATATGTTACTGCGGTGACAAACGGGGGTGCCGTCACGGTTCAGCCTATTATCACCATAACCTTCGGCCCCATCATCCATCACCCAATGCTCACACCCGTCAGGATCAATCCAGATTGTCGGAATATATTGCTCGCCAGCACTTTCTTGTGCTTGCAATGGCGCACTGAATGCAAAAGCTGTCGCCGTAATAACGGCCAAGCCCCCCAGTGCCCCTCGAATTGCTTTGGATATTTTTTTAGCCACTGCTTGGGCCTCCCAAATTTTTAACCGCATAACAGCAACCTTTATGGCTGCCAATAATATTACCCTCAACGTGTAACAAATTTTATGTAACTGTGAAGCCCTAAATGCTAAATATAGCGGTAATAGCCTATATATTGTGTCTATTTTGGCGGCTTTCCCCCGATAACGGGCGTATTGCCCCCCGATTTGGCAACAAAGCCTGCGTCCGTTATTGTAAAGTTTTGCGCCCGATCAGCTCTGCACCCAGCGAATTTGCTTTGCTATCGGTGATCAGAACCCGGCTTATTTCGCCGATTTTCAAATGCGGTGCCGTAAAATGAACCGCATGAAGATGCTGGCTTTTGCCAATCACTTGCCCCACCATGCGGCCCTTTTTTTCGATCAGAACATCGACTTCTTTGCCCACCATCGCCTGTTGCAATTGCTGTTGTTGCTGGGTCAACAAAGCTTGCAGGCGCTGCAAGCGTTCATTGGCCACATCCGCTGCAACAAAAGCGCGCTCGGCGGCCGGGGTGCCGGGGCGGGCCGAATATTTGAACGAATAGGCCTGACCGTAACGCACCTGACGCACCAGATCCATTGTGGCCTCGAAATCGGCATCATCTTCGCCGGGAAAGCCGACAATGAAATCACCCGAGATCAAAATATCGGGCCGCGCGGCGCGGATACGTTCAATCAGACGGATGTATTTTTCGGCCGTGTGCTGGCGGTTCATGCCCTTTAAAACCTTGTCGCTGCCCGACTGCACCGGCAGATGCAAATACGGCATCAGTTTTTCACATTCGCCATGCGCGGCAATCAGATCATCGGACATGTCGTTGGGGTGGCTGGTCGTAAAGCGGATCCGCTCTAGCCCGTCGATTTCGCTTAACGCCCAGATCAGCCGCGTCAGGCTCCAATCCTGAGCGCCCAGATAGGCGTTCACATTCTGGCCCAACAGATTGATTTCACGCACACCGCGCTCAACCAACCCGCGCGCTTCGCTTAAAATCCGCTCGGGTGGGCGGCTGATTTCGGCCCCGCGCGTGTAGGGCACCACGCAAAAGGCGCAAAATTTATCGCAGCCTTCCTGCACGGTTAAAAACGCAGACGGGGCGCGTTTGGGCAGATTAATATTTTGGCTGCGCGCCGGCAGTTTGTCAAATTTGCTTTCTTGCGGAAAATCGGTATCCAGCGCCTTTTTGCCGGCATCGACCTTTTTCATCAAATCGGGCAGGCGGTGATAGGCTTGGGGGCCGACCACCAGATCAACCAGCGGCTGGCGGCGCATAATTTCGGCGCCCTCGGCCTGGGCCACACAGCCGGCCACGCCAATTTTCAAATCCGGGTTTTCGGCCTTGATACTTTTGTAGCGCCCCAGTTCCGAGTAAATCTTCTCGGCCGCTTTTTCACGAATATGGCAGGTGTTGAGCAAAATCATATCGGCCCCCTCGGGCGAATCGACTTGGGCATAGCCCGAGACACCCAGCGCTTCGGCCATGCGTTCACTATCGTAAACATTCATCTGACAGCCATAGGTTTTGATATACAGTTTTTTTGTGTTCGACATTAGGGGCACCATTTTTCGCGGGTTTCAGGGGGCACACCTACACAATGCAGGCAAGGCTTGCAATAAACTGTAAATTAACCGATTCTGGTGCAAATAGACCAAGACATGACGGGCAATGCGATGCGGTATAATAATTTAGACGATTTTCTGTCCAAGGGGGCGGATGTTTTGAACAGTGTTCTGGGCGGCGGTCCGGTTGCGCTGATTCTGGCCGAGGATCTGGTTGAGGTCGATACCTGCATCCGCCATCATTTGCAGCGGGGCTTTAAACAGGTGCTGGTTTTTGCGCCCGATGAGCTGGAATTGCCAGAGAGGGTTGAAAACGCAATTCAGCGGATAGATTATGACATGGCGGCGGATCAGGCGCTGGAAAATGCGGTGAATGCAATTATTAAAGCAGCGCCGGGGGCTTGGCTTTATTATTGCTACAATTCCGAATTTTTGTTTTTCCCGTTTTGCGAAACCCGCAGCGTTGGAGAGCTGATAGCATTTAATATCGAGGAGCGCCGTTCAAGTGTTCTAAGTTATGTCATCGATCTTTATGCGGCTGATCTGGCCGAATTTCCCGACGCGGTGTCGCTGGAAACGGCGCATCTGGACAAATTGGGCTATTATGCTTTGACGCGTCCTGATCCGGCCAATAATAACCAGCCCAAAACCCGCCAGCTGGATTTTTTCGGTGGCCTGCGCTGGCGGTTTGAAGAACATATTCCGGCGACAAAGCGCAAAATTGACCGCATATCGCTGTTTTTGGCTAAACCCGGATTAAAACTGCGCCCCGATCACAGCTTTAACGATGAAGAATACAACACCTATTCCTGTGAATGGCACCACAACACCACGGCTGCCATTTGCTCGTTTCGCACGGCAAAAGCACTAAAATGCAACCCCGGATCAACCTTTGATATTGATACGTTTCGCTGGCATAATTCCTGCAAATTTGAATGGCATTCCCAGCAATTACTGGATTTGGGCCTGATCGAGCCGGGGCAGTGGTTTTAAAACACCGCCCCTATACCGCCCGTTTTACAAAGCTTATTCCGACATCAAAACGGGCACGATCATTTGCTGCAAAATTGTTTCGGTCACCCCGCCAAAGGCTTTTTCGCGCAAGCGTGACTGGCCAAAAGCCCCCATCACCAGCAGATCGGCACCGGAATCGGAAATGTAATTCTGGATGATTGTATCGACCGATAATTCCGGATTGGTTTTAATCACAACTTTGGCATTTACCCCGTAACGTTTTAGATGCTCGACAAGATTTTCACCCTGCGCGCCGCCAAAATCCTCACTGCGGTTTTTCGGATTGACCACCAAAATATCCACCTTTTTGCGCGCTTTGAGCAACGGAATTGCATCATTCACGGCCCGAACCGCCTTTTTGCCGCCATCCCAGGCAATCACAGCCCTGCGCACTTTGGCCTGATAGCGGCCGATATAAGGCACGACGTAAATCGAACGGCCCGAATTATGCAGCACAGCATCCAGCAAAGCGTCCTGAAAATCGTGGCTGCTGGATTCGGAATTGGGCTGGCCAACAAAAATCAGATCGGAATGACGGGCAAAAAACGCCAGCCGCGCCGGTGCTTTGGGACCTGCCGATTTGATGATACGGCTGGTGTGTTCAATGCCGGCCTCAATTGCGGCGGCCTCAAATTTATCAACCGCGTTTTGGGCCGATTTTTTGATGGCTTCTTGCTGCTCTTCGCTTAAAGAGCTGGCGAAATCAATGCCGATATAAGTGGCAATAGTTGATTCCAGCTCCAGCGCGATACCCGTCAGATGCGCGCCGTCACGTTTGGCAAGCGCAACCGCAGCCGCCACACGTTCGGCGCAGATATCGGTATCATCAAGATGGACGAGAAGGTTTTTGAAAGACATGGGAATGTTCCTTTTGACAACTGCGGCAAAGTATAAAGCATTGGCGTGTATTTTCAATTGATCTTTGTCAGGTAATGCAAATGTTGGCGCAAGCACCGACAAAGATTGTTGCGCGCCCCAAGCGATGTTTACTGCAGACTCGCGGCGATTTTCCGAAAGATTGCCATATTGCTATCGGCCACGCCGGGATCACGAAATTTGCGATCGGCCGCGGTGCTGACAATCACTACGCCAAGCGGCTCGTTTATATAAATATACTGCCCGTAAACTCCGCGCGCGAAATATTCGCCATCGACGCCATCTTGGGGCACCCACCATTGATAGCCGTAGCCAATGGCACCCTCGGCCGTTGGCGCACTGGCTCGGGTCGATTTCAGCAGCCAGTCGCGTGGCACAATCTGCACCCCGTTCCAAAACCCGCCATTTGCAATCATCTGCCCAAAACGGGCGTAATCGCGCGTGGTCATATTCAGCCCGCCCAAAACAAAGGCCACACCTTGGCCGTCGGTCACATAATAAGGTGCGCTTTGCAACGCCAGCGGGATGATGATTTTCTCGCTTAGCAAATCAACAATATCGCGCCCGGTTGCACCGCGGATCACCATGCCGATCACATGGGTGTCAATCGAAACATACTGCCAGCTTTGCC
>CAYYXZ010000075.1:0-7998 GCA_964475715.1 uncultured Marinosulfonomonas sp.
AAATCCACCGCCCGTCAGCAGCAAAATAGCCGTGCCCAGATCCGGCTGCCTTAGCACCAGCGCGGTTGGAACCAATATGATCAAAACCGGTATCAAAACCCACAACAGCCGCGAGGTTTTTTTAATATCCAGCCAGTCATAATAGGCCGCCAGCACCATGATAATCGAAAGTTTGGCCAGCTCGGAGGGCTGCAAATTCATAAATCCCAAGTTGATCCAGCGCTTGGCCCCCATATTTGTAACCCCGAAAAACTCAACGCCCAACAACAGCATAATCGAAACAGCATAAGCCAAAATCGACATATTGCGCCAAAACCAGATTGGCACCATGGCCACAAAAAACAACAGCCCCATTCCCAGCGCAAAGCGTCTCATCTGTGGCTCGACCCAAGGCGTCATCGAGCCACCGGCCACCGAATAAAGCATCAGAAAACCGATGCCGCCAACGGCCACCAGTAATAAAATAACCGCCCAGTCCAGGCTAAGGATTTTCCGCGCTCCGGTGGGGGTGGTTTTGATGTTATACTCAAGATAGCTCATGCCTGATCATCCCGCAGTTTGCCGGTTCTGGGGTCGCGTAAATTCAGTGCATTTTGTTCGCGTTTAATGCGCGCCCGGTCCCTTTTGGGATAGGCCGACAGCGGTGGCAGCCCGTTAAATAACGCTTGCAAAATGATATCGCGCCCGATCGGGGCAGCGGCTTTGGAGCCACTGCCGCCATGCTCCACAATCACCGAAACCGCGTAGCGCGGATTGTCAAAAGGCGCATAGCACACAAACAGGGCGTGGTCGCGTTTTTCCCATATGACTTTGCTGTTGTCCACAACTACGTTGCCAACCTGACTGGTGCCGGTTTTGCTGCCCATAAGATGCTCGGCGCCCAAAATCCGCGAGCTGTAAGCGGTGCCGCGGCGATCATTTGAGGTTGCAAACATGGCTTGGCGTATCAGCCGTAAATGGTTTTCATTCACCCCGAGGCTGGGAGCATCCTGGGTGGGCTGCTCTTGGCTATTAATGGATTTAACCAGCCGCGGAATGGCCGCGTTTCCGGTGGCAAGCCGCACTGTCATCACGGCCAGTTGCAACGGCGAGGCCAGCATAAAACCCTGCCCGATCGAGGAATTCAGGCTGTCGCCGATCATCCAGCCAACGCCCCTGTTTTTAAGCTTCCACATCTTGGTCGGGACCAGCCCGCGGGCCACTGACGACATCGGAATGTCAAAGCGTGTGCCCAACCCAAACCGTCGGGCCATGGCTGCAATCTTTTCAATTCCGGTGCGCTTGGCCAGTTCGTAATAATAAATGTCACAGGATTTTTTCAAGGATTCGATCAGGTCTACATTGCCGTGCCCCGAGCGTTTCCAGCAATGAAACCTGCGCCCGCTGACCTTGACGTGACCGACGCATCTTACGGTTTCATTGGGGGTGATCACCCCGGCTTTTAGCGCGGCCAAAACGGTGATCATCTTAAAGGTCGAGCCGGGCGGATACATGCCTTGAACGGCCTTGTTGGGCAGGGGGCGGTATTTATTTTCCAGCAGGGCAGCATAATCGGCGTGCGAAATGCCGTTTACAAACATGTTGGGGTCAAACGCAGGTGCCGATCCGATGGCCAGCAAATCGCCAGTGTGCATGTCCATCACAACAGCCGCTGCACTTTCTCCGGCCAGCCGCGCCTGCACATAATTTTGCAAACCGCTGTCGATTGTCAGCTGGATATCGGCCCCGCTTTCGGGCTCATCACGCCCCAATTCACGCATCACGCGCCCGGTTGCATTGACCTCGATCTGCTTGATCCCGGCCTTGCCGCGCAAGGTTCTTTCCAGCCGTACCTCGACACCGGTTTTACCGATCCTGAAACCGGGCAGCCGCAGCAGCGGATCACGGTCATCGGCACGATTTAAAGCCGCCTGGCTGACCGCGCCGACATAGCCGACAATATGGGCAAAATCATCGGCCATCGGATAAACGCGCCTTAAGCCAAGCTCGGGGCTGATACCGGGCAGGGCAGGGGCGTTTACGGCCACCTTGGCGATGTCTTCCCATTGCAGATCGCTGGCGATTGTGACCGGCACGAATGCGCTGCGCAGTTTCATCAAGGCAAGCGCGCGCTCCAGCTTGTTGGGTTCAAGCGGAACCAGCGCTTTCAGGCGTTTTATAACAAGATCAACATCGCCGGCATCCTCGCGCACGATGGAAATGCGATAAATCGGATTATTGACGGCCAAAGCAACGCCGTTACGATCATAAATCAGGCCACGCGCGGGCGCGATCAGGCGGATGTTAATGCGGTTTTCTTCGGCCAACAAACGGAACTGGTCGGATTGTTCGACCTGCAAATATTGCATCCTGGCCCCCAGCACGCCGATGAATGCCAGCTGTGAGGCGCCCAAAAACAGCGCCCTGCGGCTGATGCCTCGCCTGCTTTGGCCTTTATCGCGCGCGTCGGGCCTCATAGCCTGTGCCCCAATGCGTCAACTTCGCCGGCCGCGGTTTTGCGAATGCCCAGCGCATATCGCGAAAACAGCACCACAAACGGATAGGCCGCCAAGGTTGTGATTAGCTGTGAAACCGAAAGCCAAAGTGCCGGGCGTGGCTGCATTACCAAAACCAGAGCAAACCTGTTGGCCAGAAAAATTGCCAGCAAAACACCCGCAATCATGGCCCATTCCAGTGCAAAAGGCAGCTCTCGTAGCAAATTGACGCGGCCGCGCAAAAACTCGGCGCCCAACACGAATAAGGCAGCCATCAACCCGGGCGGGCGCATAAACAACATGTCGGCGGTTAACATAATCGCGCCAATCAGTATGATCGGGGCGTAATCGCTGCGGCGCAAAACCCACGCATAACACAAACAAATCAGCAGATCAGGCATGGCCCAGCCGCCGAGTAAAATTTGCCCGGGAATTAGCTGAAAAAAGATAATAATGGCGGACAGGATGACAAGCACCAGCCAGTAAAACCATTTGCTGCGGGCATTGCGATCAGTCATCATTTTGCGCCTGTATTTCTGGCGGCTGTGTTTGTAGCTGGTTTTGAGGCGCAACCATCAAGGCACCCGGATCGGTGATTGCCTGGCTTTTCAAACTGCGCAACACGCGCAAAAAATGCAGCCGCCCGTAATCGGCGGCCAGTTGCGCGCGCAGCCGTTTGTCGGGGCCTTCGGTAACGTGGCCAACCAGCAATCCGGCCGGAAACACCTTGCCATCGCCCGATGTGATGATCTGATCACCCGGTTTAACCTGTTCGGGTTTTTCTAAAAATTCAATTGCCGGTCTGGGCGAATTATCCCCGATCAAAATCGCGCGCTGACCCGAGGGCTGGATCGTGATTGGAATGCGGCTGTTTGAATCGGTTAGCAAAATCACCCGCGCCGATTTTTTGCCAAGCCCCGATATGCGCCCGACCAAGCCGATGCCGTCCATCGTGGCCCAGCCATCCTTGATACCGTCGCGGCTGCCGACATTTAGCAATACAGATTGGCGAAAGGGGGATCCGCTATCGGCCATAACCACGCCCGAAACCGAGGTTAATTTCGGATTGAGCCGCACAGAACTTAGCGCCAGCAATTTGGCATTTTGTTGTTCCAGCTGAACGGCGGCTTCTTTCCAGGATTTCAAGCGCTGAAGTTCGCGGCGCAATTCCTGATTTTGGGCATGAATTTTTTGATAAGATCGAAAGTCGCCAACCATGTCGGTCGCAGCGCTGACAGGCACCAGCGCCCATTCGAAATTTGGCACAACCCTGTCAACCAATACCGCGCGAAATTGCTCGACCCGCGGGTTGTCGATGCGCCACAGTAAAAACAGACCAAACAGCACAAACACCAGCAACCCGACGACAATACGCCGGACCGGTCGGACATAATCAGCCTGTTGTCTGCCCTGTCTGCTTTTCACCAAACCGGCCCCCGTCACCCGCTGTTGCGGCCAAAATTGGCCTAGCTGTCGTAGTCTATCACATGGCGCAGCATTTTTTCATATTCCAGCGCCTTACCGGTGCCCAGCGCCACACAATTCAGCGATTCATCGGCAATTGAAATCGCCAGTCCGGTCTGTTCGCGCAAGGCCAAATCAAGCTCGCCCAACAGCGCGCCGCCACCGGTTAGCATCACGCCGCGATCCACAATATCGGCTGCCAGATCCGGCGGTGTGGCCTCAAGCGCATTCATCACCGCTTCGCAGATTTGCTGCACGGGTTCGGCCAAAGCCTCGGCAATCTGGGCCTGGTTGACCTCGGTTTCTTTGGGCACGCCGTTCAACAAATCGCGGCCCCGAATTTTCATGGACGCGCCGCGCCCGTCATCGGGCATGCGCGCGGTACCGATCGAGGTTTTGATCCGCTCGGCCGTGGCGATGCCGATCAGCAGGTTATGTTGGCGACGCAGATAGCTGATGATAGCTTCGTCCATCCGGTCGCCGCCCACGCGCACCGAGCGCGCATAAACGATATCACCCAGTGAAAGCACCGCAACTTCGGTGGTGCCGCCGCCGATATCGACAACCATGTTTCCGGTCGGATCGGTGATTGGCATTCCGGCCCCGATCGCGGCTGCAATCGGCTCGGCGATCAGCCCGGCGCGGCGCGCACCGGCCGATAAAACCGACTGGCGGATCGCGCGTTTTTCAACCGGCGTGGCACCGTGGGGCACGCAAACGATGATTTTGGGTTTGGAAAAAATCGAGCGTTTATGAACCTTGCGAATGAAATATTTTATCATTTCCTCGGCGGTATCAAAATCGGCAATCACACCTTCGCGCATCGGGCGGATGGCCTCGATGCTGCCGGGCGTGCGCCCCAGCATCAATTTGGCATCTTCGCCCACGGCCAGTACTTTTTTGACGCCATCCTTGACGTGGTAGGCCACCACGGATGGTTCATTCAAAACAATACCCTTGCCTTTGACATAAACCAGCGTATTTGCCGTGCCCAGATCAATTGCGATATCGGATGTAAACAGCCAAGATAGACCAAACATGCGTTAAACTTCCCACTTTATAAAATAGATTTGGCCCGCGATTCTTAACCCCACGGCCCAAGCTATCTTATAGGCGGGCAGATCGGGGTGGGTAAAGGGGCAGAGTTGCGCCTTTCAGCGTCTTTTTGCCGTTTGGGCCGCCAGAGCTGTAGAAAATCGAAATCCCACAGCTCTGCCGGTTGGTTTTAGGCCGCCGGTTTGGTTTTCTGGCGACGCACCAGCAGCTTGTTTAATGCATTGATATAAGCCTTGGCCGAGGCCACAACCGTATCGGTATCGGCCGATTGTCCGGTGGCGATTTTGCCGTCTTCTTCCATGCGCACGCTAACCGTTGCCTGTGCGTCCGTGCCTTCTGTTACAGCTTGCACCTGATAAACCTGCAATCTGGCGTCATGCGCAAACAGCTGTTTGACCGCATTAAATGCAGCGTCAACCGGGCCATCGCCGGTGGCTGTTATTTCATGGTCAGTTCCGTCAATTTCCAAAACCATTTCGGCGGTTTGCGGCCCTTCTGTGCCACAGACAACGCGCAGTTTTTTCAGCTGGATATGATCGTGTTGCGCATCCGAGGAACTATCACGCATCAAGGCAATTAAATCTTCCTCGAAAATCTCTTTTTTACGATCGGCCAGCGTCTTGAAGCGCACAAAAACGTCTTTCAGCTGATTATCGGCCAATTCATAGCCCAGATCCGACAGTTTCGCGCGCAAAGCCGCGCGGCCCGAATGTTTGCCCATCACCAGATTGGTTTCTTTCAGGCCCACATCCTCGGGGCGCATGATTTCAAAGTTTTCGGGGTTTTTCAACATGCCGTCCTGATGGATGCCGCTTTCATGCGCAAAGGCGTTTTTGCCGACGATCGCCTTATTATATTGCACCGCAAAGCCCGAAACCGTGGCCACCATGCGCGACAGGTTCATGATTTTGGTGGTGTCGATGCGGGTGCGATACGGCATGATATCGTTGCGCACCTTCATCGCCATCACCACTTCTTCAAGTGCTGTATTTCCAGCCCGCTCGCCCAGCCCGTTGATGGTGCATTCAATCTGGCGCGCGCCTGCGTTCACGGCGGCCAGAGAATTGGCCGTGGCCATGCCCAGATCATTATGACAATGGGTGGCAAAGATGATTTCATCGGCCCCGGGCACCCGTTCCAGCAGCATTTTGATCAGCTCGGCACTTTCGGCGGGCGCGGTGTAGCCGACGGTGTCTGGGATGTTGATTGTGCTGGCACCGGCCTTAATGGCAATTTCAACCACGCGGCACAGATAATCATCTTCGGTGCGGGTGGCGTCCATTGGCGACCACTGGATATTGTCGCACAGATTGCGCGCGTGGGTGACCGAATTGTGGATCACATCGGCCATTTCATCCATGGTTAAATTCGGAATTTGGCGGTGCAGCGGGGAGGTGCCGATGAAGGTGTGAATGCGCGGCTGGGCGGCAAATTTTACCGCCTCCCAAGCGCGATCAATGTCGCCTTCTTTGGCGCGCGACAGACCGCAAATCACTGAATTCACGCTGTTTTTTGCAATTTCGGACACGGCGTTAAAATCGCCCTCTGAGGCGATTGGAAAACCGGCCTCGATCACATCCACGCCCATTTCATCCAGCAGAGATGCGATTTCCAGCTTTTCGTCATGGGTCATGGTTGCACCTGGTGATTGCTCGCCGTCGCGCAAGGTGGTGTCGAATATAATTACAGAATCTTGTTTGGCAATATCGGTCATAACGGGTGTCTTTCGTGTTTAAATCTTAGCATTTTGGGGGTGTTTAGCGCGAATTATTCCTCTGAGCAGTCGCGCCAACGGCTGCGCTCAGAGGCGGCTAAGAAGCAGGGGTAGCGAAAGCAAAGACACCGAAGAAGGCACCGAAAACCGCGCGCCGCAGATCGGCGTCAGCTTTTTGGGGTTTATGTGTCCAATGTTCGTCATGTGCCAAACTATATGAGGGCGCGTTTGAAAAAGAAAGACCCTCTGTGAAAAAATATTGCGTGGGTTTTTGGCCAAAAAATCAAGCCGTGCTGCGGTTCTAATTCGTGTCGTTTTCAGCCGGCTGTTCTGGCGTATCGGGCGCGGGTGTGTCAGCCTCTGTTGCCTCTGTTGCCTCTGTTGCCTCTGCTGTTGGCGGCTCAGGTTCTGCGGCCAAGGCTCCGTTTATCCAGTTGCCGGTTTTTGCATCACCCAAAGCATAACGCATCGTGCCCTGCCCGTGGCGTTTTCCGGCGCTGAAAAAACCCTCGTAAATATCGCCATTAACATAGGTTGCTTTGCCTTTGCCATCGAATTTGCCCGCCTTCCAACCGCCCACATATTTAAAGCCGTCGGCCATCACCACCTCGCCCTGCCCGTGGCGTTTTCCATCGATAAATCCGCCCGTGTAAACCGAGCCATCCGCAAATGTAGCCACACCCTGACCGTGGCGTTTGCCTTCCTTCCAGTCGCCGACATATTTATAGCCATCGGGTTCTGTTGCGGTTCCCTGTCCGTGGAATTGGGCGTTTTTGAATTCGCCTTCGTAAACCAGCCCGCCAGCGGCGCGCGCCACTCCTTTGCCCTCAATCACCCCGTTAACCCAGCCGCCTTCATAGGTGCCGCCATCGGGATAGGTGATTTTGCCCTGACCGTGGGCAACATTGGCTTTGAATTGGCCGACATAAACCGATCCGTCGGGGTATTCCAAACGGCCGCTGCCCTCAATGTGGCCGTCAACCCAGCCGCCGGTATATTCATAGCCATCCGGGCTTTTGAACTGGCCCTGACCGTGGCGGGCGTCATTTTGAAAATCGCCCTGAAAACTGGCCCCGCCGACATATATCATGGCGCCTTTGCCATGGCGTTTGCCGTCGATAAATTCGCCCTCGTAAATATCGCCATTGGGCAGGGTCATTTTACCGGTGCCGTGAAACTGGCCAGCCTTCCAGCCGCCCTCGTAAACCATGCCATCGGTGTTGGTCATTTTGCCAAAACCTTCGCGCAAACCCTAAACAAACGTGCCTTTATAAACCGATCCAACGGGAT
>CAYYXZ010000076.1:0-7982 GCA_964475715.1 uncultured Marinosulfonomonas sp.
CGTTTGGCGCGGTGGGTGCCGATGGCAAAACGATGCACCTCGTCGCGCAATCGCTGCACAAAATACAGCACAGGGTCGTTGTGGCGCAGCGCAAACGCACGTTTGCCGGTGCGGTGAAATTCTTCTTTGCCCGCGTCACGGTCTTCGCCCTTGGCCACCCCGATCATGGCAATATCGCTCACCCCGTATTCGCGCATGATTTCAGCCACAGCGCTCACCTGCCCCGCACCGCCATCAATCAGCAACAGATCGGGCCAATTGTCACCTTTGCGCGCAGGGTCTTCTTTTAGCAGGCGCTTGAAACGCCGCCCCAGCACTTCTTTCATCATGCCAAAATCATCGCCCGGAGACAGGTCCGTATCCTTGATGTTAAACTTGCGATATTGGCTTTTTATGTAACCTTGCGGCCCCGCCACAATCATCGCGCCAACCGCGTGGCTGCCCGAAATATGCGAATTGTCGTAAACCTCGATGCGTTTGGGCGGGGCCTCCAGATCAAAGGCCTCGGCCAGCCCGTTCAGCAGCTTGGCTTGCGTTGCGGTTTCGGCCATGCGGCGCGCTAAACTTTCGCGGGCGTTGCGCTGCGCACCCTCGATCAATTCGGCTTTTTCGCCACGCAACGGCACGGCAATTTCCACCTTACGGTCGGCCTTTTGGCTTAGCGCATCCTGCATCAGATCATCATTTTCAATTTCATGCGAAAGCAAAATCAGACGCGGCGGCAATTTGTTGTCGTAAAACTGGCCCAGAAACGCCTCCAGAACCTCGGCCTCACCGGCACCGGCGCCCGTGCGGGGGTAAAAATCGCGGTTGCCCCAATTTTGATTGGCGCGAATAAAAAACACCTGAACACAGGCCTGACCAGCCTGCATGTGCAAGGCAATCACGTCGGCCTCGGTCACGCCGCGCGGATTTATGCCTTGGGTTTGCTGCACTTGGGTCAGCGCTTTGATCCGGTCGCGCAGGGCCGCCGCGCGCTCAAATTCCAGCGCATCACTGGCGATTTGCATCTGTTTGGCCAAATCATCCTGCACCTTGCTGGTTTTGCCCGACAAAAATTGTTCGGCGTTACCAACCAGATCGGAGTAATCGCCCTGACTAATCGTGCCCACGCAAGGGGCCGAGCAGCGTTTGATCTGAAATAGCAAACAGGGACGCGTGCGGCTTTCAAAGGTGGAATCCGTGCAATCGCGCAACAGGAAAACCTTTTGCAACTGATTCAGGGTCCGGTTTACCGCGCCGGCACTGGCAAAGGGGCCGAAATAACTGCCCGCCTCGCCCTTGCGGCCACGGTGTTTTTTGATCTGGGCAAACTTGTGGCTTTTGGCCAGCAGAATACTGGGGAAACTTTTGTCATCGCGCAGCAGCACGTTGTAATAGGGCTTTAGCTGCTTGATCAGGTTTTGCTCAAGCAGCAGCGCTTCGGTTTCAGTTTTTGTGCTTAGAAACATCATCGAGGCGGTCTGATGGATCATCCGCGCAATCCGCACCGTGTGGCCGGTGGCTTTGGCGTAATTGGACACGCGTTTTTTCAGGTGCCGCGCCTTGCCGACGTATAAAACCCGGCCCCCTTTATCCAGCATCCGGTAAACTCCGGGGCTGCCATCCAGCGTGTTCAGATAGGCGCGAATACGGGCGTGGCCCGTCACCGGTTTATCTGCCGGATTTTCGGGCGAATTTTCTGCTGGTTTATGGCTGTCTGGCTGGCTCATTTGCGTTTCGAACTGATTCCTTTTGGCTGCAATCATACCTGTTTAAAAGCAAGAGAAAACATCTCCACTGCTTATGTGGATAAGTCTGTTTGTAACTTGACCTGATTGCGAGATTTTCCTTTGTTTTAGCTAATTTCGCCGGTTTGCCTAAATTTTAGGCACCGACGTAACCTGTTGTTAACAAAGGATTTATCTCCGAAACCACCCCAAGTCATTGAATTTGTTAACAAATTTGTAACGCTTATATGATGAAACCGCCAGCGGTGCACAAGTTTCTTTCAGATCACAAGATTCAATCGCGCGTTTCTACGTAAGTCCGATAATATCCGGCGTTTTCCATGCCGTATTCTGGCCACCATCCACGCATAATAACTGACCGGTCACCGCCGGTGCATCCATAAAATATCCAAGTACCGCCGTCACATCCTGCGCATTGGCCCCACGCCCCAGCGGCAGGTTTTTACGCTGGCGCTTGAAATGCTCAACCGATTGACGGCTGGCGCGCAATGTCGGCCCCGGCCCGATCGCATTGACCCGGATATCAGGTGCCAAGGCCTGCGCGGCTGTTTGGGTGAAAGCCCACAAACCCATTTTGGAAATCGTGTAAGTCATGAATTCCGGTGTCAGTTTTTTCACCCGCTGATCCAGCATATTTATCACCAGCGCGTGCGATAACCTCTCGCCGGTTTCATCCAGAACCGCCTTTGGTGCCTGCGCGGCAAACGTCTGTGTCAACACAAACGGCGCCCGCAGATTTGCGCCCATGTGCCGGTCCCATGTTTCACGACCGGCGCTGGCCAAATTGTCATGCTCAAACACCGACGCATTATTTATCAGACAATTTAACGCACCACCCAACCCGTCAGCGGCGCGACCAACCAAGGATTGCGCCGCCTCCTCAACCAAAAGATCGGCCTGCAATGCCACAGCGCGCTGACCCAAAGCCGTGATTTCATCAACCAAAGATGCCGCATCCGTCGCCGAATTTGCGTAATGCACCGCAACGTCAAAGCCGCGATGGGCCAGATACAGCGCCATGGCACGCCCCAGACGCTTGCCAGCGCCCGTCACCAATGCGCGTTTTGCAACCATGCCTAAACCAGTATCACAAAAATATAGGCCGCATAAAGTGACGACAGCATAATGCCCCAAATTCTGGTGATATCGCGCTTGAAAAACACAAACGGGATCAACAATGCAGAGGCCCCCAGCATAACCCAGATGTCAAAGCTCAGGATATAATCGGCCACCGGAATATCTCCGACAAAGCTAGAGATGCCGATAATGGCCAACAAATTAAACATATTCGAGCCAATCACAGCGCCCAGCGCCACATCGGCTTGTTTGCGCATCACGGCTATGACCGTGGTGGCAAGTTCGGGTAGCGAAGTGCCAATCGCCACAAGCGTCAGCCCGATCACAGTTTCGCTGATGCCGTAATCGGTGGCAATATTTACCGCCCCTTCGACCAGAAAATGTGCGCCCAGCGGCAGGCCAATCAGCCCCAGAGCCAAAAAACCGCCAATCTGCCAAACCGGCATATTCACATCGGCGCCCTCGACTACCGTAATATCATCGCCGGAATTTCCATTCTTGCTTTCTTTGCGATGCGCGCGGGCATCTTTAAAAGCATCCCCCAGCACAAAGGCAAGTGCGGCCAGCAGGATCGTGCCATGCACCCAAGTGATCGGGCCGAAAAAACACATTGCGGTAAACAGCAATGATGCAAAAATCATATACAGGTAGCTTTTGCGCGTATCACATTTCGAGGTGTGAAAAACCGCAATCAGCGCAGGCAGGCCCAGCACCAACAGCACATTGGCGGTGTTCGAGCCCACAACATTGCCCAAGGCCAGCCCCGGTACGCCATCCCAAATCGCCTGAACCGAGATCAGCAATTCAGGCGCCGAGGTGCCAAAAGCCACGATCGTCAAGCTGACAATCAGGGCCGGAACCCCAAGGCGCAAACTAAGATTTACCGCACCTTTTACAAGCGCATCACCCGCAAGCAACAAAATAACCAGCCCGAGGCCGGCGTAAAACCAATCCATTGCTTAACCCTTTTTTATATGCCCGCAGCCACAAGGCCCGCGCCCGATACGGTAGCGCCCGCATTTGGGGCATTTTCTATCTTGTAGCTGTTTTTGCCCCGGATACCGCAGGCGGCCAAACATTGCCAGCACCACCATCCCGACCAAAAACAGGCTTACAATCTTGATTATCATCTAAAGCCCGAAACGCGCGTAATGGCTGCGCTCCTCAAGGCCATCCAGCGCATCATTCACCAAACGCAAACCAAATTTTTGCAAAAACGAACGCTTGCCGCCGTAACGAATAAATTTCACCTTGTCGCCGTAACGCTGCTGCATCAGCGGCTCTAGGTGGTCGATCCCGTCAATCAGCCCCACATCAATAGCCGATTTTCCAACCCAGATTTCACCGGTGAACAAATCCTTATCCTCGGGCAACTTTCCAGTCCGCCGTTTCATCACCTGCGCTTTGAAACTTTCGTGAATATGTTCCAGCATCCCCTTCAGGCGCTTCACATCGGCGGCCTTTTCAGGCTGAAACGGATCCAGCATGGCTTTTGATTTGCCGGCCGTATAAACGCGGCGCTCAACCCCGTGGCGGCTCATGGCCTCGGTAAAGCCAAAACCCATCGAAATAACCCCGATCGAGCCGATGATCGAACTTTCATCCGCCCAGATTTCGTCGCCAGCCGAGGCCAGCCAATAGCCGCCAGAGGCCGCGACATCCTCGATAAAGGCAATCACGGGAATGTCTTTTTCGGCCGAAAGCCTGCGAATGCGCGCCGCAATCAATGAAGATTGCACGGGTGATCCGCCGGGCGAATTAATCACCAGCGCCACGGCCTTGGGTTTGCCTTTTTTAAAGGCTCTTTCAATAATCGGGCGCAAAGAAGCATCGTTTAAAGCCCCTCGGCCACTGGCTGAAATCACGCCGGACAAACGTATGACGGCAACCGTCGGATCGGCTTGTAAAAAAGGGACCAAATATTTCATATTAACGCATGTAGAGCGCCGCACGGGTGCATTCAAGGTGGCAAGTGCAATCAAGGGGGAATGTTGCGAAATTAGAGCAGGTATTTCATACGACCCGGCGGGCAAAACAGATTTTGGGCGGCCGCGCGGCAAAGATTTGCGCTCTGGTGGCCTTGTGCCAAATCTCCTATGCTAGAGTCAGCGCAGAATAGGGAACGCGATTGTGGCACGAAAATTATTTGATATCACCGGGGCGGATCGAACCACGTTCTTGCAGGGTATGATCAGCAATGACATGGCCAAACTAAACGACGGTTTGCTTTACGCCGCTTTTCTGACCCCGCAGGGTAAATTTCTGTCTGATTTTTTTCTGCTGGAACGCGGCGAGACCATTGTTCTTGATGCCCCCGCCAGCACCGCCGATGATCTGATCCGGCGCCTGAACATGTTCAAACTGCGCTCGAATGTGCAGATTGGCGCGTCGGATTTACAAGTGCGGCGCGGCACGTCTGATGCCCCCAAAGATGCCCTGCCTGACCCGCGCCACCCGGATCTGGGCTGGCGACAATATGGCGAAAAATCCGGCGATGACGGCTCGGATTGGGACCTGATCCGTGTGAAACATTGCATCCCCGAAACCGGCATCGAGCTGATTGCGAATGATACTTTTATTCTCGAGGCCGGTTTTGAGCGCCTCAACGGAGTAGATTTCAAAAAAGGCTGCTACATCGGCCAAGAGATCGTGGCGCGCATGAAACATAAAACCAGCCTGCGCAAAGGCCTGCGCATCGTAGTCATCGACGGCCAAGCCCCGGTTGGCACTCAAATCACGGCAAATGGCAAACCTGCGGGAAAGCTATTTACGCAAGCAAACGGTCACGCCATTGCCTATTTACGCTTTGACCGGATCAGCGACGAAATGCAGGCCGATACCGCCGATCTGCGGCCCCTTTGAGCATTGCAGATAACCCAACCCACATTCCGGTTACCTGTTATCTGATCTCAGCAGAATAATTTCTATTCTGTTATTTCTAAGTGCCATGGGGTTTGTTACAACATGTTTACGATCCGCAAAACCTGTCACCCTTTGAATGCGTTGGGGGTCAAACCCGTTTGCCTTCAGCAAAAGCCGCATTTGATCCGCCCGCGCATGCGATAGATCCCAAGCCGGATTTTCCGCCAAAACAATCGGGTGCGAGCGCGTGTGGCCATTTAAAGCCAGCTCGTTTTTCACGATCCCGATTACCTCGGTCATCATTTTGGTAATTTCTTTCAGGATTGGCGTTGGTCTGGCACTGCCTTCTTCAAATAAGGGGTTATTTTTCAAATCATAAAGCTCGATAATCAACCCCTCGTCCGTCAGCCGTGTCATGATATGCTTCATTGCATTATTCATCACAAGGCTTTCACCACCGCCGCCCGAAAGTTTCGATTCAACGTCGGACAATGCATTATCATCCGCGCTGGCCATTGCGCCGGCACCATCCATGCTCTCGGATGACCCTGTGCCACTATGTGGCAGGCTCTCTTCGGTGAACATACTGTCACCTCCAAAGGCCCCCGCCCCACCGCCCGACATTCGGGCCAGCGGTATTGTCGGACTAAAATAATCCGCAAGACCTTTTCGTTGACTTTCAGTTGTCGCGTTCAACAGCCACATCAGCATAAAAAAGGCCATCATGGCCGTAGCAAAATCTGCCATTGCAACCTTCCAGGCACCACCATGGTGCCCGTCAGCTTTTACAATTTTTTTACGCTTGATGATAATGACTGGCGCGTTTGATTGCGCACCCATTCCACCACCTCGTTTATTCACCCGAGATCAGGGATAACAGACAAACGTAAAGCAGTTCTTAACCTTTCAAATTGTCTGGATTTTACGTGGGTTTACAATATTTTCTGCTTTGGCAGGCCATTTTGCCAAAGCCAAAGCGCGTGCCAAAAATCAATGCTTGCCATTGCCACCGACGGCCACCACTTCACCTTTGCCAAGCACTTCCGGCTCTGGTGTTTTATCTTCTTCAGCGACGGCCTCGGTCTCTGTGACAGCGTCTTCAACCTTATCCTCGATTGCCCCGACAATAAGCGGCAACATTTTGGTCGAGTCCGGCATGGCCACCTCCCCCTCTTGAGGGACAGTCCAACCAAGCGAATCAAACGTCTCGCAACTGTTGCAAACCGGCCCCCATTCACTGTGGATGTTTTGGCAGTGTTCGCAAACCCACTGCGAGCCGCGAGATGCTGTCAGCGCCTTGGTCAGCCAGCCACGAACCGCGTAATCTTCTGATCCCTCGCCGCGTTCAATGGCGGCCATTATCGTTAATGAGCGCGCGGTCGGGCTGTTTTCCACCAGGTCGCCCAGCGCCTTGCGCGCAGACGGGAAATCTTTGGCCGCGATATTCAGCTCGGCCAACAGCATTTTGGTTTCTTCATGCGCAGGCTTGATCCGGGTTAGCGCCTTGAACCTTTTCAACCGCTCCAGGGCCGTTTCATCCGGGTTAATCTCGGCAAATGCAGCCGCCAAATCAGGGTGCGGGTTAACCTCCCAAGCCTTTTTTATAATCCGCAGGGCCGTGCGGGGTTTGCCCGTTTCGATATAGGTTTTTGCCGCCAGAACCGCCGCCGGAACCAAATCGGGCGATAAACGGTTTGCCTCGATCGCCTCTTCACGCGCCTTGTCGGTATTGCCGACCAGCAAATCATTGCGCGCCTGTGAAAGCGCCAAAACAGCATCCCGACGACGATGCACATCACGCGGCAAATTCCCGCATTTCAGTTTGGCATCCAAGGTTTTGCGCGCCCCGCCCCAATCCTTGCAACCCGCCTGAAGCCGCAAAAGAGTGTCCTGCGTATCTTCGTGCTTCGGCTTGATTTCAAAGGCTTTTTCGGCCAGCAGCATGGCGGTTTCTGTATCACCCTCGGCAATTTTCTGCTTCATAATCCCGCGCACACCAACAAAGCGGGTTTTGTCATTTTGCAGCAAAAGCTTATAAACATCCTCGGCTTTTTTCTTGTCGCCCGACATTTCCGCAGCCTGCGCCGTGATCAGATTTGTCAGCTCGGGTTTGTCCAGATAACGCTCGGCTTTGGCCACCTTGGCCATTGCCAATCGGCCGTCACCCGATGCAAGCGCCAGCAATCCATCCGACAATGCCGCATAACCGCGTTGCTCGCGATTGCGGTCAAAATACCGCGATATTGCGGTTTCGTCCCCGTTGATAAAACGCAATGAGGCCATCAAAAGCCCCAACAGCTTGAACATTACCCA
>CAYYXZ010000077.1:0-7915 GCA_964475715.1 uncultured Marinosulfonomonas sp.
TTTTGCCAACACCCGAAGGCCCCAACAAACAAGTCCATTGCCCCGGAGCCAGTCGCAAATCCAGCGGCTCAAACAGACGTTTACCTGCGATGCTGGCCGCGCCTTTTATCCTGATACCAACCGCAGTTTTCATGGTTTTAGGCCCATATCCCAAAATCCGACCTCCAAACGGGTTGCCGTAATAAAGCGCTCGCTTAAACGGTTCCAGCGCGGTGAGCCTTGGAAATCAGGGCCAATCCTGCGCATTAGTGCCTGATCCAGTAATTTTCCCGTCTCTTTACAAACCTGCTGATACGCATCACCGGCATAGGTGTTGATCCATTCTGCATAAGGATTATCCGCAACGCTTTCTTGGGCCAAGCGCAGGCCAATTTCACCATAACCAAGCACGCAAGGCGCCAATGCCACCAGCAAATCAGCCAAATCACCGGACAGGCCGGCATCCAGTACATAACGGGTATAGGCCAGGTTTTCCGGGGTCTCGACGGCGTTAAACAACGCATCTTCTTCTATACCATAATCGGCACAAATCTGAACGTGATGTTGCATTTCAAGATTAACCAGCGCGTTCACTGTCGCGCTGGTTTGTTTCATTTCATCCAGCGTTTCGGATTTAACCACAGCCAATGCCCAAGCCCGGGAAAAATGCACCAGAAACACATAATCCTGAACCAGATAATGCAGATATGACGCACGCGGCAGGCTGCCATCACGCAGGCCCTCAACAAAATCATGGCGTGCATAGGCATCCCACAGCCCACCATGATTTTGTTGTGCCTGCCCACGCAAAAGCGCAAAAACCTTACCATAATCCGGCATTACTGAGCGCCTAAATCTACAGCCAATTCAGAGACCGGACGGATTTTTTCTAACAGTCCAGCATCTTTCAAAAATGCTTCAAACCGCGCATAACGTCCCTGATCAAGCCCTGCAGGCGTCAGCGCAAAACGTGGCACTGTATCGGCCCATGCTCGGGCATTCAGCTCGTCTCGCAGCTCGGGTGATGTGGCGGCAAAAATCTCCCAGCTGGCTTCAGGTTCATTTACAATAAATTGCACGGCTTTTTCGGTTGCTGCCAGAAAACGGCGGATTTTATCGGCATCCATTTTCTCGGGGTTGGCCACATAAATCAGCTCGTCATAAGCCGGAAGGCTTTCTTGCTCGGGGTAAAAACAACGCCCCGGCACACCTGCTATTTCCATCTGGTGCAACTCGAAATTCCGAAATGCACCAATCACCGCATCAACCTGTCTGCTCATCAATGAAGGTGACAGCGACCAGTTGACATTCACCAGCGTGATATCGTCCATCGTCAGCCCGTTATGGCTTAACATTTGCGCCAAAACGGCTTCGTCGACACCGGCAACCGAAAAGCCGATTTTGCCACCTTTTAGATCGGCGATGGTTTTAATTGGCCCGTCTTCAAGCACCAGCAAACAATTCAGCGGCGTTGCAATCAAGGTTCCAACCCTGATCAAAGGCATTCCTTGGGCAACCTGCAAATGCAATTGCGGCTGATAAGAAACCGCAAGATCAGCGCGACCGGCCGCTACCAGTTTGGGAGGATCAGACGGGTTTGAGGGGGCAATTATCTCAACCTCAAGATCCAGTTCGGCGAAATAGCCCTTTTCCTGTGCAATAATAATTGGCCCGTGGCCCGGGTTTACAAACCAGTCGAGCAACAAAGTTAGCTTGTCGCCAGCATAAGCCGGGGTGCTTAGCAGCAGGGCTGCAACAATTGTAAGAATGCGCATTTTAGATGTCCTTTAATGTTAAGATTTCCAGAGTTGGTGAAAGTGGTTGGTCGGTCCGTGCCCGGATCCGATTTGCAAATCATCTGCGGTTTTAATCGCGCCCAGAAGATACGTCTTGGCATTGCTGACCGCGGTTTCAAGTGGCACATTTTTCGCCAGCTCCGCGGCCAAGGCTGCCGATAAAGTGCAGCCCGTTCCGTGGGTGTTTTTAGTCTCTATTCTAGGGGAATCAAACCATATCGTGCCCATTTTGGTTATCAATGCATCAGGGCTATCGCACCCCCCTAAATGCCCACCTTTCATCAACACCGCCTTTGGCCCTAGTTCCAGTAATGCGCGCCCCTGAGTTTCAATTTCCTGACGCGTTTGCGCCATTGCTTTATTCAACAGGCTTGCGGATTCGGGCAGGTTTGGCGTTAAGATATGGGCCAGCGGCAACAGGTGCGTTTTTAAAACGCTAACGGCATCATCCTGCAATAATGAATGCCCCCCTTTGGCAATCATCACCGGATCCAGAACAATCGGAATTGCAGTTTTGGATTGAAGCGTTTGGGCAACGGCAGCCGCAATTTCAGCATTGGCAATCATGCCGATTTTAACGGCATTTACACGGATGTCCGCAAATACCGCTTTGATCTGATCCGCTACAAAGCTGGGGGGCACCAGATGCACACCGCTTACTCCGGTGGTGTTTTGCGCCGTCAGCGCCGTGATTGCGCACATGCCGTAAACGCCAAGAGCCGAGAAGGTTTTTAGATCGGCCTGAATACCTGCGCCACCAGAGGGGTCAGAACCTGCAATGCTTAAAGCTGTCGCAATCATTGGCGCACCTCGTTAATTTTGTTGCGGAAATTATTAATCTCGGTTTGTAAATCCGGCTGCCCGCAGATGGCAGAAACCACGGCAATACCTTGGGCACCTGTGGCAAAAACATCCGCGATATGTTGTCGTTTCAAACCGCCAATCGCCACAGTTGGAACCGCAGACGCAGTCACGATTTTGGCCAAACCCTCAAAACCAATTGCGGTCTTGTGATCGGCTTTGGTTTTCGTTGCAAAGACCGGACCGGCACCGATGTAATCCACCAAACCGGCATCAACAGATTTGGCCAAATCGGGGTTTTGCACCGATTGCCCCAGTATCATTTCCGGCCCAATAATTTTACGCGCCTCCGAGGCTGAAATATCGTCTTGGCCAATATGCAAAGCGTCTGCGTTTAACGCTCGCGCCGCTGCGCAATCATCATTGATTACCAACATGGCCGTGCTTTCGGCCAATGCAATTTGCAAGGCACGTCCGATTTCAACTATCTGTCGGGTATCGGCCTGTTTATGACGCAGCTGCACAGCCGTTGCCCCGCCAGCAACAGCAAGGCGGGCCGTTTCAACCATGCCAAGTGGTTCGCAAAGTTTCGGGTCAAGAACCAGATAAAACGACAGATCAATTTGTTGTTTCATTCGATCACTACCCTTGAAAGATCAATGTCGCTAGGTTGAATGGCTGCAAGTTGATCCAGGAACTGCCACGCAAATGATCCCGGGCCATTTGCAGTCTGCTCTACTCTTGCGCCTACCTCGCCAAACAAGGTCACGGCAGCAATGCTGGCGGCAAAAGCATCGTTTTCAACGGCCAAAAATGCACCGGTCAAACAGGTCAGAGCGCACCCCATTGCAGTGATTTTTGGCATGATTTCAGAGCCGCCGGAAACCCTCGCGATGCGATGCCCGTCAGTTATAAAATCCACCTCTCCTGTAATAATCACGACATTTCCAAACTTTAGCGCCAAGGCTTTGGCCCCGTGTTCGGCTGCTGCAACGCTGTCGCCTGAATCCACACCTTGCCCCGCAGATTTCTGGCCCGCCAAACCCATAATTTCTGACGCATTGCCGCGTAAAACAGCGGGCTTTAACCCCAGTAATTCTTTGGCGGCAGCGTGCCGGTACGGGGTGGCGAAATTGGCAACAGGGTCCAACACCCATGGTTTTTTTGCTTTGTTTGCGGATAAAACGGCAGTCTTCATGCCGTCAAACCATTCAGGCGAAAGGGTGCCGATATTAACAGTTAAGGCGGACGCAATTTCTGCAAACGCCCCGGATTCGCGCGCTGTGTGCACCATTGCAGGCGCTGCGCCGGCTGCCAGCATGGTGTTGGCCGCAAAATTCATTGCCACAAAATTGGTGATGCACTGCACCAACGGATTGGCCGCGCGCATGGCTTGCAGGCTTTTTTGTGGGTCAATTTTGCTCATTCTCGTCTCCGGTAATGGCGACAGCGAGCAGCAGAATAGCAAATACCATCCCGTCAGACTCCCTACGCCAGCATGATCTGGATCAGGTTATAAGGGTGCTTCTCAGCCCGCCAAATGGCGAACGCCCCTGTCATAATTTACTTTGAAACATAGATTCCACGATAAGTCACGCGCTAATTTATTCGCCCAGAATCATCATCACCGGGTCTTCCAGCAACGATTTTAATCGCTGCACAAACACGGCTGCATCCCAGCCGTCAATCACCCGGTGATCAAAGGAGCAGGACAGATTCATCATTTTACGCGGTTGAAATTCAGCACCGTCCCACATTGGCCGCATCATCATTTTGTTCACCCCGACAATCGCAACCTCGGGGTGGTTTATGATCGGTGTGGTGGCAATTGCGCCCAATGGGCCAAGCGATGTAATTGTGATGGTTGATCCGCTTAAGTCGTCGATCGTTGCAGTGCCGGACCGGGCGGCTTCGGCCAGGCGGGAAACTTCGTTAGCGCTTTGCCAAACATTCAAACCCTTGGCATTTCTTACAACCGGAACCGTTAGGCCCGCGTCAGTTTGGGTGGCAATTCCCAAATGCACAGCATCATATTGACGGACCACATTAGCCTCGTCATCAAAGCGGGCGTTCATTTGGGGCTGCTCAAAGACCGCACGGGTGATCGCACGCATGATGAAAGGCAGAATGGTTAATTTCCCACGTTTTTCGGCGTGTAGATCATTCAGCTTTTTGCGCAAATCCTCAAGTTCGGTCATGTCGATTTCTTCGACAATGGTAATATGCGGAATGCGCGATTTAGACAGCGACATCTTTTCAGCAATTTTTTTGCGCATCCCAATAATTTTGATGTCTGTGGTGCCCGGCTCGGGTATGCTAACCAAAGCTTCCTGATCAAGAATATAAGCCGCCAGATCGGACTGTCTAATTCGGCCATCTGGTCCTGACCCGACAATTTCCTGCAAATTAACCCCTGCTTCAGCCGCGCGTTTCTTGACCGCGGGGGCAGCCAAAACCTTGCCTATTTTAGCTGGATTAGAGACTGTTTTAGTTGCTATATTAGTCTCGGTAACTTCAGATTCCTGAAAAGGCGCTGGCTCAAAATTGTCACTGTCATTACCCTCGATTTCAATCTGGACAAATTTGGAACCAATTGCGATTTCATCACCCGGATTGCCGCCCAGCCAGATAATTTTACCTGAAACCGAAGACGGGATTTCAACCGCAACCTTGTCGGTCATCACAACGGCCAGAATGTCGTCTTCCTGCACTTGATCGCCAATCGAAACGCTCCATTGCGTCAGCTCGGCCTCGGCAACACCTTCACCCACATCGGGCAGGGTAATTGTAAAAATTCCCATGCTCTAATCCTCCAATGCTGCCGCCAAAGCGCGGGCAACACGTTCAGGGCCCGGAAAATATGCCCATTCGTGGGCGTGCGGATAAGGGGTATCCCAGCCAGTTACGCGACTGATCGGCGCTTCCAGATGATAAAAACAGCTCTCTTGCACCAGCGCGCTAAGTTCCGCGCCAAAGCCCGAGGTTTTGGTGGCTTCATGCACGATTACACAGCGGCCAGTTTTTTGAACCGATGTTGTTATAGTTTCTAGATCAAGCGGTAGCAGCGTGCGCAAATCAATGATTTCGGCATCAATACCAGCCTGATCAGCGCCAGCCTGAGCCACGTGAACCATGGTGCCATAAGTCAGCACAGTCACGGCCTGACCTTGACGGCGCACAACGGCCTTGCCAAGCGGTGTTGTGTAGTAATCAGTCTCTACTTCGCCTAAATCATGCTTTTTCCACGGCACAATCGGTTTGTCATGGTGGCCATCAAAGGGGCCATTATAAAGCCGTTTGGGTTCTAGAAAAATCACCGGATCAGGGTCTTCGATTGCGGCCAGCAACAAACCTTTGGCATCTTGCGGATTCGAGGGCACAACCACCTTGATCCCTGCCACATGGGTAAAAATCGCCTCGGGGCTTTGGCTGTGGGTTTGGCCGCCAAAAATGCCGCCACCGGTTGGCATTCTGATCACCATCGGGCAAGTAAAATCACCGGCAGAGCGGTAGCGAATGCGCGCGGCCTCGCTGACAATCTGATCATAACCCGGGTAAACATAATCGGCAAACTGGATTTCCGCGATGGGTTTTAGCCCGTATGCCGCCATGCCAATGCCAACACCGATAATGCCGCATTCGTTAATCGGCGCGTCAAAACAACGGCTGCTGCCGTATTTTTTCTGCAAGCCGGAAGTGCAACGAAATACCCCGCCAAAATAGCCGACATCTTGGCCAAAAACCACCACCTTATCATCGCGCTCCATCGCCAGATCATGGGCGTTCTGGATGGCCTCGATCATTGTCATACGTGCCATGTTAGACCCCCGCTTCGGTGCGTTGTTGCTGTAAATGTAGTGGCATTTCCTTAAACACATCGTCAAACATATCGCTTGGCGAAGGCTTGGGCCCGGAATTAAGGGTGCCGTTTGCTTCGGCCTGTTTTTGACAGGTTCGGATGTAATCAGTGCATTCTGCCTGCATTTGGATGTGGCGCTCTTCGGACCATTCACCCAATTTTATCAAATGCTGTTTCAAGCGTTCAATCGGATCACCCAGAGGCCAAGCTGCGGCTTCTTCTTTGGGCCGGTAAACCGATGGATCATCCGATGTTGAGTGCGGCCCGGCACGATAGGTGACATATTCAATCATAGTCGGACCCAAACCTGCGCGCGCCCGCTCGACCGCCCAACTGGCCACCGCGTGAACGGCCAGATAATCGTTGCCATCCACCCGCAAGGCCGGAATGCCAAAGCCATGGCCGCGCGATGCAAATGTTTCGGCATTCCCGCTGGCAATGCCCTGAAATGTGGAAATGGCCCATTGGTTGTTAACAATATTCAGCACAACCGGCGCCTTGTAAGTCGAGGCAAAAACCAATGCGGCGTGGAATTCGCCCTCGGAGGAGGAACCGTCGCCAATCCATGTGGCGGCAATTTTGGTGTCATTGCTGATGGCCGAAGCCATTGCCCAACCCACCGCCTGAATATACTGGGTTGCGACATTTCCCGATATGGTAAAAAACCCGTGCTCTTTTGACGAATATAAAACCGGCAACTGGCGGCCCTTTAGCGGGTCTGCCGTATTCGAATAAATCTGGTTCATCATGTCAACAACCGGATAACCGCCCGCAATTAACAGACCGGCCTGACGGTAGGTGGGGAAACACATATCGCCCTTGTCTATGGTTTTACGAAATGCGCAGGAAATCGCTTCTTCGCCCAGATGCGGAGAATAAAAACTGGTTTTGCCCTGACGGTGGGCTTTTATCATGCGATCATCAAGGCTGCGCAAAACCAGCATGTTTTGCAAACCCTCGCGTAGATCATCGGGCGTTAATTTGTCAGCCCACGGCCCAACCGCCTTGCCGTCTTTGTTTAGAACCCGAACAATGGAATAGGCCAGATCGCGCATTTTAGCAGGGTCTTCGTCAACGGGAGGGCGGCGCACGGCACCGGCTTTGGGGATTTCAAAGTTTGAAAAATCCGGTGTGTCACCAGGTCGGCAGATCGGTTCCGGCACATGTAAAGACAGGGGGGGTGCTTTTGTCATTTTAGCTCCTGATATGTATCTAGGGTTGCACTGGGTTTAGAGACGCTACAAATACATAACCTATAAAACCCTCCAGCCCCAAGCGCGGACGCCGTGTAGGTTTTGTAATTAGTGCCACAAGGATATTCCGGAATGAAAAAAATTAATTTCTTTTTATTCTTCGGCAGGCTAGCATTAAGATAGAAATGACTGCATTTATTATTTTTGACAAAAGGATATGCTGTGAAATTTAATCTGGATGACATAGATCGACGAATTCTAAACGCGCTTGTTGAAGATGGCCGTTT
>CAYYXZ010000078.1:0-7882 GCA_964475715.1 uncultured Marinosulfonomonas sp.
AGAATGCGCTATTTTTCAACTACATGGGATTATATTCATTCTGACCCCGAGGTCCAGACCCTAGGGACACGGCCAAAGCGCAGCCGCCGAATCAAGGCCCGGATGGCGCAGATGGCTGCCAACGCTGATTCCCAGCCCCTTGGCCATGCCACCATTGATTTCAAGCACCATCAAAACACCATCGCCGCCATCAATCGGGGTTTCATCCAAGGGCTGGGCGTTATGTTTGATTCGCAAAACTTGGCCGCTGCGGTCGATAAAAACCAGATCCAGCGCGATCAGCGTATTTCGCATCCAAAAACGGACGCGTTGGGGCGAATCGTAAATAAACAACATCCCCGAGCTGGCCGCCAAACGTTCGCGAAACATTAAACCTTGGGCGCGCTCAGGCTCATCATCCGCGACCTCGACCGTGAAATGCGCCTGCCCCCATTCACCGCGCAAATCAACTCCGGTTTGGCTGCACACCGTGGCCTGCGCCCCACCAGCTCCAAGACTTAAAGCCAATATTATGCCCGGCAAAAGAACCTTCATTCATCATCCTGAAATGAAGCATCCCACGATAAAACCTGAGACGCCATAATGCCGCGCTCGCCTTCAACCACACGCAAACAAATGGCTTCGCCCGGTTGTAAATCGGCCAAACCAGAGCGGCGCAGAACCTCGACATGCACGAAAACATCAACCGAACTGCCAAAAACATTGGCAAAACCAAAACCTTTGGCCTTGTCAAACCACTTCACCCGCGCCGGCTCTAACGCCGAGCTATCCTGATCATCAAATACCTGAAAATCATCAAATTCGGCATCTTTTGACAGCGCAGGCGGATCAATGCGCAAGATTTCGGTGGTCTGTATGCCGCGTTCGGTTTCCTGCACCAAAATCTCGACCGCAGCCTGATCGGCAACCGAACTTTGGCCGAAATTACGCAGCACATTTGCGTGCAGCAAAATATCGGGGCCGCCATCATCAGACAGCACAAAACCAAAACCCTTACCCGGATCGAACCACTTGACGATTCCGGTCACCTGTTTCTCTTCTGTGTTCTCTTCTGTGTTTTCTTGGTTCATCTCTTACTCTTAAGTTTCGCAATTGGCATTACAAGATTCGCGTTACGGGCGCGTCAACTTGTTGTGACAGACCGCCCTTGCGATGCAAGCGAAAAAAATCAACCATTTATAGAACGACGTTACGTTTAAACTTTTAAAAACCAACCATTTATAGAACAATGCTGCACTTATTTTTTACGGGTAAAGCCGCTGTATTTTCCAGTCATGCTCGGGTGTTTTGCGCTGCCAAAGAAACCGGTCATGCAACCGAAAGGCACCGTCTGCCCAGAACTCTATTTCATCGGGAACAATTCTGTAGCCCCCCCAGAACGGCGGGCGGGCGGGATTCGTTCCGTGACGAGCTGTAGCCTTTGCAACCGCTGCCATCAAGCCTGCCTTTGAGGCAAGCGGGCGCGATTGTTTGGACGCCCAGGCCCCGAGTTTGCTTTGCAACGAGCGCAAGGCAAAATAAACATCCGCCTGTCCTTCGTGAATTTTTTCAACCGAACCACGCACGCGTATTTGGCAACGTATGGTTTTCCAGTGCATAACAAAGGCAGCTTTTGGCGAAGCCGCAATTTCCTCGGCCTTGGCGCTTTCATAATTTGTATAAAAAACAAAACCTTGTGAATCAATTTCCTTTATCAAAACCATCCGAACATTGGGCATTCCATCGGCATCGCACGTTGCCAACGCAACCGCGCTCGGATCATTGGGCTCGGATGATTCGGCTGTGCGCAGCCATTTCTGCGCGATTTTAAACGGATCATCCCCGGCAAATTTTCCTAGTCGCTTAACCATAGTGATTCCTTATAACCAGCTGCGCATTACGCCCAGATTAATCTAAACACAACCTGTCTGAAAGTCAGCACAGGCTTGATGCAGCCCGCACAATCCCCTAAAGGTTGCTTTTTATACCGAAACTGGTGGAAGGCATAAAATGTCAACAGGATTGCTAAAAGGTAAACGCGGGCTGATTATGGGCCTTGCAAATAACAAATCCATTGCGTGGGGCATTGCCAAGGCCTGTTCCGATGCGGGTGCCGAGCTGGCATTTTCTTACATGGGGGATGCGTTCAAGAAACGCGTGGTGCCACTGGCTGCACAACTTGGGGCAGATAAGCTTTATGATTGCGATGCCAGTGACGCCGCCTCGCTTGATGCGATGTTTGCGGATCTAGAGAAAGTTTGGGGCACGCTGGATTTTGTTGTGCATGCCATCGGTTTTTCCGACAAAAACGAATTGCGCGGCCGCTACGTTGATACCAGCCCTGAAAATTTCCGCATGACGATGGATGTTTCGGTTTACACCTTCACCGCCATAACCCGGCGCGCCGCCAAGATGATGCCGGATGGTGGCTCGATTCTGACCTTGACCTATTATGGCGCCGAACAAGTGATGCCGCATTATAATGTGATGGGGGTTGCCAAGGCCGCATTGGAAGCATCGGTAAAATATCTGGCCGAGGATCTGGGCAAAGACAACATCCGCGTGAACGCAATTTCTGCCGGCCCGATTAAAACGCTGGCCGCCTCGGGCATTGGCGATTTTCGCTATATTCTGAAATGGAACGAGCTAAATTCACCGCTGCGGCGCAATGTAAGCCAAGACGAGGTCGGCAAATCGGCGCTTTATCTGCTCAGCGATCTGGCTTCGGCGGTTACGGGCGAAAACCTGCATGTGGATGCGGGGTATCATGTGGTCGGGATGAAGGCGGTTGATGCGCCCGATATTGACGTGGTAACAGGCAAGAAATAACCGCAACCCAAATAGCCAAGGATAGCCCATGAGCACCCAACTCCCGCATGAAAAAGGTTTTCACATCAGCTGGGATCAAATCCACCGCGACAGCCGCGCTTTGGCCTGGCGGCTGGATGGCAAGGGGCCCGATAATGGCGCGTGGCGGGCGATTGTGGCGATCACCCGTGGCGGCATGGCCCCGGCAATGATCATTGCGCGCGAACTGGATGTGCGCACGGTAGATACCATCAGCATCAAATCCTACGATCACCAAACCCGCTCCAAGGCCAAGGTGCTGAAATCACCCGACCCTGAAATGATGGGCGACGGCAGTGGAATTTTGGTGATTGATGATCTGGTCGATACCGGCAAAACGCTGGAAGTGGTCAAGGCTCTTTACCCCAAAGCCCATATCGCGACGGTTTACGCCAAACCCCAAGGGCGCCCGATGGTGAACAGTTTTATCACCGAGGTTTCACAGGACACCTGGATATTTTTCCCGTGGGATATGGCGCTGCAATATGTCGAGCCTTACCGCGGCAAAGATTAAGGCGCTGTTTGGCCGGCTTCAAAACCTTGCGATCCGGCCCGACGCCCCTTGCCCCTGTGCAAACAACCGCCTAAACATCGCGGAACATATTTTAAACAAGGGTGGCATCCGTGAGCAGTCTCAAGAAGAAAAGCAGCAATGTAGCGGTCTGGGTTATCATGTTATTGCTGATTGCCGGGCTGGGCGGTTTTGGCGTCAGCAATTTTGGCGGCAACGTAACCGCCATGGCAACCGTTGGCGATACCGAGATTGACACGAACGAATATTACCGCGCCCTTGATCAGGAATTGCGCGGTCTTCAGGCCCAAACCGGACAGTCATTCACTTTAAATCAGGCGATTGCCTTTGGCATTGACCAAAGCGTGCGCGCCCGTTTGGTGGCCGAAGCCGCGCTGGATAACGAGGCGGCGCGCATTGGTTTGTCGATTGGCGATGCGCGGGTAAAAGCCGAAGTGCTGGCCTCGCCGGCCTTTCAGGGACCTGATGGCCGCTTTGATCGCGCGGGTTATGCGCACACGCTTCGGCGCTCGGGCCTGAACGAAACCGAATTTGAAAACAGCATTCGCGTTGAGACCGCACGCACAATTTTGCAAAGCGCAATCGTTAACGGCATCGCGGCCCCTGCGGCCATGACCGATGCGTTTTTGGCCTTTAACCTGCAACAGCGCGATTTTTCATGGATCAAACTGGATCAGAGCACCCTGCCCCAACAGCTGCCCGAGCCAACGGATGCGCAGCTTCAAGCCTATTATGATGCAAATGAAGCCAGCTTTACCGAGCCTGAAAAGAAGCGCCTGAATTACATCTGGCTGACCCCCGATATGATTGTTGATCAGATCGAAGTGGATCAGCAGGCCCTGAAAGAAGAATTTGAAAAACGCCGTGATCGGTATTTCAGCCCCGAAACCCGTCTGGTTGAGCGTCTGGTTTTCCCTAATATTGATGCTGCCAAAGCCGCCAAAACCCGTCTGGATGCCGGCGAGGCGACATTTGCAGAGCTGACGGCGGAACGTGGTCTTGATTTGCTGGATATTGATCTGGGCAATGTGGCGATTGATGATCTTGACCGCGCCGGCGAGGCCGTTTTTGCCATGGATGGCCCCGGTGTGATTGGACCGCTTGAAACAAATCTGGGACCGGCATTATTTCGCATGAACGGTATTTTGGACGCACAGGAAACCACATTCGAGCAAGCCCGCACGGAATTGCAGGCCGAGCTGGCACTGGATCAGGCGCGGCGTCAAATCAACGCCAGCATCACCGATATTGATGATTTGCTGGCCGGCGGCGCAAGTCTGGCCGAGGTGGCCAATGAGACCGATTTGCAACTTTCAAGTATTGATTGGGCCGCGGGCGACAGCCTTGGCATCGCCCGCTACAACGCCTTTCGCGAAGCCGCAGAGACTGTAAGTATTGGCGATTTCGCCGAAGCTATGATGCTGGATGACGGCGGCATTTTCGCGCTTGAGTTTAGTGAAATCATCGCGCCCGCCCTGAACCCGATTGATCAGGTGATGCCATTTGTGATTGCCGGTTGGGAAAGCCAAGAGATTGGCACCCGCCTGACGGGGGTGTCGGATGATCTGCAAACACGCCTTGCCGATGGCGAAGATTTCAACGCGCTCGGGTTTGATGTGCTTGACGCGCAGGACGTTTTTCGCACGGAAATCATCGCGGGCGTTCCGCCGGAACTGATACAGGCTATTTTTGAAATGGAAAAAGGCCAGATCAAAGCAATTACGGCTGGTGGCGGCATGATTTTGGCGCGGCTGAATGGCATTTCAACCCCCGATAGCCTAGATTCGGATTTGCAGGATCAGAGAGCCGAATTGGAAGAAGCCATTTCACAATCCTTGTCGCAAGATATTTTTGCAGCCTTTAGCAGGGCGCTACAAGATGAGGTGGGTGTTTATATTAACCGCGCGGCTGTAAACGCGGTGCATGCCCAATTTCCCCAATAATTAAAAGGCGTTAGGCGTGGCACTTACCCCATTATTCGATGACTTTTCCAAACAGTTTGATGCGGGTAAAAATCAGCTGGTTTACACAAGGCTGGCGGCCGATCTGGATACGCCGGTATCCTTGATGCTGAAATTATCCGAGGCCCGCCAAGACAGTTTTATTCTGGAATCCGTCACCGGCGGCGAGGTGCGCGGGCGTTATTCGATCATCGGCGCAAAACCGGATCTGATCTGGCAATGCCATGACAAAACCAGTCGTATTAACCGCACAGCCCGGATTGATCGCGACGATTTCAAGGATCAGACCGGTGATCCGCTGGATAATCTGCGCGCCCTGATCAAGGAAAGCCGCATCGAAATGCCGGATGATTTACCGCCTGCCTCGGCCGGTCTGTTTGGTTATCTGGGCTATGATATGATCCGGCTGGTCGAGGATTTACCCGATGTTAACCCCGACCCGCTGGGCCTGCCCGACGCCATTATGATGCGCCCCTCGGTTGTGGTGGTGCTGGACGGGGTCAAGGGCGAAGTGATCGTGGTTGCGCCCGCTTGGGTGGATAGCGGGCTGTCGGCCAAGGCCGCTTTTGCGCAGGCTGCCGAGCGGGTGATGGATGCGGTGCGCGATCTGGAACGCCAGACACCGGATGTGGCGCGTGATTTGGGTGATGCCGCGCAGACGGGTGATATTCGCTGCAATTTTAGCGAGGATGGTTACAAGGCTGCGGTTGAAAAAGCCAAGGATTATATTCGCGCCGGCGATATTTTTCAGGTGGTCCCCAGCCAACGTTGGGCGCAGGATTTCAAGCTGCCTCCGTTTTCGCTTTATCGTTCACTAAGAAGAACCAACCCGTCACCTTTCATGTTTTACTTTAACTTTGGCGGCTTTCAGGTGATCGGCGCCAGCCCCGAAATTCTGGTGCGGGTGTTTGGCCGCGAGATCACCATTCGCCCAATCGCCGGCACCCGGCATCGCGGCGCAAACCAAGAAGAAGATCGCGCGCTGAAGGCGGATTTACTGGCCGATAAAAAAGAGCTGGCCGAGCATCTGATGCTGCTGGATCTGGGCCGAAATGATGTGGGGCGGGTTGCAAAAATTGGCAGCGTTCGCCCGACCGAGGAATTTAATGTCGAGCTTTACAGCCATGTGATGCACATCGTTTCAAATGTGGTTGGCGAGCTGGCCGACGAGCATGATGCGCTAAGCGCCTTTTTGGCCGGCATGCCTGCGGGCACGGTTTCGGGTGCGCCCAAAGTGCGGGCAATGCAGATTATTGACGAGCTGGAGCCGGAAAAACGCGGGGTTTATGGTGGCGGGGTCGGTTATTTTTCGGCCGGTGGCGACATGGATATGTGCATTGCGCTGCGCACGGCCGTTTTGAAGGATGAAACGCTTTATATTCAGGCCGGCGGCGGGGTGGTTTATGACAGTGACCCCCAAGCCGAATATCAGGAATCTGTCAATAAATCCAAAGCGATACGCAAAGCGGCCGAAGATGCCGGGCTGTTTGTGCGCGGGCGCAATTAGACTGTTGTGACGCGTTTGGGGGCCAGTTTGCCCGCCGTGACCCCACTGCCGAGACCCCACTTTATCGCATTTCAGGAAAACCTGGAACTGGCAATAGTTGCCCTACTAAAATAATCGGAATTGACATCTCTGACTATTTTTGTCAGATATAGCTGCAATGGATTCTTTACCTATCGTTAAGTTTAGCTGAATCCATATGAGAGAGAGATTCAGATGCAAACATTTTTACGGCAAAGCCAAAACGATGCGGACAGAAATGAAAATGCTGTTCTAACCGGTTTTCTGGCCCTCTCGCAATTTTTAATGCAGGGATTATTTCCCGGCGAAAAACATATCGGCTCCTTACTGGACCGCATAGAGGGCACATCATGAACGCGCATTCAGCCATGTCGGCAACACCAAAACAAATGCAACGCACAGAAACTTTGCCAACTTATGACGCAAAAGATCTGACACAGGATGGCGTGCAAGCGCAGATCGTTCTGAATGATCAGACCTATTTCCTGCGCATAACCCGTGCCGGAAAACTGATTTTGACGAAATGAACACAGGAAATCAGGCCCACAATCAAACCCGAAATCAAGCTCGGGGTGGCGCTCCTGTTGGAAAAATGGCCGAATTGGCACCGGTCGAGCGGGCTGCTATTCGCTGCTTGCGGTTGTGGTTTTCGGGTAAACAAAGCCACATCTGGCAGGATTTTCACAACCAGCTTAGCAATCCGGCTGCAAAAGAAGCCATGGTTTCGTTAACCGCTCTGATGAATGCCGTGCAGTTTTCAACCCGGCGCCCCCTGCTGCGCCACAGCGATCAATGTGACTGTTTCGGCGGTGATGAATGCGCATTTGCCCATTTTGTTGCCGCCGCCAGCAGCGGAAATTCGCATGACGCCATGACCTTTGGCCTGCATCTGTTTGACAGTGAGCAGCCCGAACAAATCATGGAAAATGCTGCAATCTGCGGGCAAATATTTGCAACGATGGCGGGCCTTAATTCGCCGTATCAATGCCCGCACAACAGCACAATTTCACCGGAACCAACCCACCCAATGCCAAAAAC
>CAYYXZ010000079.1:0-1268 GCA_964475715.1 uncultured Marinosulfonomonas sp.
TGGCTGGGGGCGGTGTGAACAAAACCGGTTCCGGCCTCGTCGGTGACGTGATCGGCGTCAATCATCGGCACCTCGTAAGCCCAAAATTCATCCGCCTCGGCCAGCGGGTGTTTGCAGATCAGCGGGGCCAGCTCATCAGCCGAAACATCACGCAAACGGCTAAATTTGGTGACGCGGGATTTTTTCAACGTGTCGTCGGCCAAAGCATCGGCCAGCACGAATTTGTCGCCCTTGGCGGTCCAGCTTTCATCCTCGGTTTGCTCAATCCGGTACAGCCCGTAATTGATTTTGGGGTTGTAAGCCACGGCCTTGTTTGACGGGATCGTCCAAGGCGTTGTGGTCCAGATTGCGACGTTTGCGCCGTCCAGATCGCCAGTCGCATTCACAAATGGAAATTTCACCCAAATCGTGTGGCTGGTGTGATCGTGATACTCGATCTCGGCCTCGGCCAGCGCGGTTTTTTCAACCGGAGACCACATCACTGGCTTTGAGCCGCGATAAAGGCTGCCGTTCATTACAAATTTCATAAATTCCTCGGCAATCACCGCCTCGGATGCATAATTCATCGTCAGATAGGGATCATCCCATTTGCCCTGCACGCCCAACCGCTTGAATTCCTTGCGCTGAATATCCACCCATTCACCGGCAAATTTACGGCATTCACCGCGCAGCTCGTTGATGGGCACGTCGTCCTTGTTTTTACCCTTGGCGCGGTATTTTTCCTCGATTTTCCATTCAATCGGCAAACCGTGGCAATCCCAGCCCGGAATATAACGCGCATCGCGGCCCAGCATTTGTTGGGACCGCACGATCATATCTTTCAGGATTTTATTCAGCGCATGACCGATGTGCAAATGCCCGTTGGCATAGGGCGGGCCGTCATGCAGGATGAAAGGTTCGCGCCCCTGTTTTTCACGCAGACGCTCGTAAATGCCAATCTTTGCCCAACGCGCCAACCACTCTGGCTCGCGTTTGGGCAGGCCCGCGCGCATTGGAAAATCGGTTTTGGGCAGGTTCAGCGTGGATTTATAATCGGGTGTTTCGGCACACATTGGGCGCATCCTTGATCGGTATTGTCAGAAATGATGGGGGTCGGCGCAAAGCTCATACGCCAGCTTTTCCGGCGGCTCGCATTATTCAGAGCGCCGGGGTGATAATTCGAATAATGCTTGCAAATATATGTTTCATGCCCGCAGTTATAGGGCGCAATTTTGCAATGGTCCAGAGGCCATAAAACGGGCTTATTCGTCTTGCAGGTTTTGCCCCGT
>CAYYXZ010000079.1:1368-3949 GCA_964475715.1 uncultured Marinosulfonomonas sp.
GCAATGGTCCAGAGGCCATAAAACGGGCTTATTCGTCTTGCAGGTTTTGCCCCGTCTCTGGCTCTGGCGCTTGCTCCCACTGCGCGCTCATGCGCCGGTTCACCCACGCCAGCCCCGCCAGCGACAGGCCCAAACCCAGAAATGACGCCACCCTGATCAGCCCGGTCAAACCGGCCATATCGATCATAAACACCTTGGCAATAGTCAAGCCGATGCCGATAATCGCCAACCTGCGGATCATCACCGAGCGCCTGGAAAAGCCGAAAAACAACAGCCCCACCGAAACCAGCAGCATCGCCACGGTATAGCTGTAAAGCTCGCCATCGGTTGTGCCGACTCCGGCCAGATAATCACCCTGCCAAAAGCGCCGGATTTGCAGCGCCAGATAAAGCGCAGCCAAGCCCGCAGAAATCGTTGCAAAGGCAATGCGCAGCCTGTGGTGCAGATGCCCGAACCAATAGGCGACAAAACCAAACAGCAACGCGGGCAGCAGATATGACACCATCAGCGTGTCAAAAATCAGGGGGCCTTGCACGGTCTGAAAATGGGTAAACATCGGGTTGAATACGGTCAGCGTCAAGCCAAGCGCAAACATTCCGATCAGGCCAAAAACACTGGCCAAACCAATCCTGACCCAGCGCATCATGCCGTCCAACTTAACCCGATACAGCTGATTTGCCGCCGATATCAGCCAAACCAGCGCAAACAGCGAAACCGGCGCGCCGGCGTTATCCGCACCGTCAAAAATACGGGCCAAAGCAACGGATGCAAACAGGGCGGTGATGCTCCAAACCGCTGATTCCATTACCACAATCGCCGCCGTGCGCACCCGTTGTCGCAACAAAAACCACGCGCCACCAAACAAGATGATCGCCCCGCCATAGGCCAGCAAAAACTCCCAGATATCGGCCTCGAACGCCCAGATAACGCCCGGATCAACCAGCAAGCGGTACCCGACAACCACACCGCCCACCTGCACAAATACAGACAGCAGTCGCAAATCAAATTTCCGGTCAACCAATGCGGCCAGCAGCACCATCACCGCGATCGCCAAAGTCAAAGCAACGCTGAACAACATCACCACCAGCGCAAAGCTGATCATGGTCATGGCCGAAAGCGCAAAAATCGCCACCCGCCGGCGATCTTCCCCGTCGATACGCCCGCAATGCAGCGCAAATAACACCATCAAAACCGCCGCCGCCATCGCGTGCCAAGCCCAAAGCCCCGCGCCCAACACCGAAACCGGCCACCACCAGTTTTCCAATATCAGCACAGCTAACGGTGCAAATAACGCCGCAGCTCCCGCCCATAACAAACGGTATTGCGGCTCGCGCAAACCACGCCAGAAAACCAGGGCCGAACCCGCCAACGCCAAGGCCACAATCAGCGTTACATCCCACGGCGGCGATGTTTCAGGCAGCCGGTTGCGCCCCGCGAAAAATTCCAGATACAGGCTGCCAATCGCTTGGCCTTGCGCAAACAGCAGAAACAAAAATCCGATCAACGGCAAAACGGCGATATCGCGCAAGGCCGGCGCGTGCATGAACCAAATCAGCGCCATGCCCGACAGCGCAGTTAAGGTAATCAACGCCAGCCAAACCTCGCCGGCACTGGTGGCATTTAGCGAAACCAGCACCGCCACAAGCACAGCCGCGCCAAAGCTGCCACTTGCCAGACGGGTCGGAAATTCGGGCCAATCGGGTTTTCGCCCCTTGAACCGGTTTAGCGAAAGCGCCACCATTTCACCGTCATGTTGCGGCCAGAATTGCAAAACCGGCACGGTCGCCGCCACGGCCGCTGCAATCAAGGCAAAGCCAAGAAAATGCGCCCCATCCGCGCCCATTTGAAAAATTGCCAACGCCGCGCCAAAGCCAAAAATCAGGCTAAGCGCCGAAATCCAGGCCCAGCGTTTAATCGCATCCACCAGCAGCGCCGCCACGACAATCAACGCGAAATAATAATAAAACAGCCAGCCACTTTCGCTGCTGCCCCCCACCAAAAACGGCGCGGCCAGCGCACCGACAATGCCAACCATCGCCAATAAAGGCCCGTAAAACCAGCCCAGAACCACCGCCAAAACCGCCACCAGAACCAGCCCGATCAGCGCCATTTCCGGCCCGATCAACCCATACATTTGCCTTGCCGCCAAAACACCGGCAAACAGCGCCACCAAACCAGCCCCCGAAAACACCGAGGGCAAATGCGCTGTGTGGCTGTCGGCCTCGTCACCGCTTTTGCGCCGGATCCATTCGCCGGCAGCAATCATGCCAGCGCCCAAAGTCAACGCGCCCATCACCCGCCAAAACGGCGTCAGATATCCGCTTTCGATGCCGTATTGCACAAAAAACACACCCGCCAGCGCCAGCGACAAGGCCGCGATGGCATAAAACCAGTTTTCCTTGATCCAGTCGGCCAATGCGGCCATCTTTTCACGGTTGAAAACATAGGCGGCAAGTGGCTTGGTTTGCATTTCGGCTGTGGATGGATCTTCAGACACAGAATCCCGCGCCGATCTCACAGGCTTGCGCACGCTGCTTTTTTGCACGCTGCTTTTTTGCGCTTTCTCTTTGGAAACCACGTC
>CAYYXZ010000079.1:4049-7861 GCA_964475715.1 uncultured Marinosulfonomonas sp.
GCACGCTGCTTTTTTGCACGCTGCTTTTTTGCGCTTTCTCTTTGGAAACCACGTCATCAGCTTGGGTTGCGGATGCGGCCATCACCTCAGCGCCAACATCGCCGGTTTGCAACTTTTGCACCTGCTCTTGCAGCAACCCCACGCGCTTTTTCAACTTCAAATGACTGTATAATAAATAGAGCGCCAACAATAATATTGGAATAAACAGTTCCAAAATAAACCCTCGCAAAAATTATTTGCTATTTTTACGCCAGTCTAGTCGCGCTGAAACAACCCCGCAAGTGCTTGTTTTATCAGGCTTGTTACCGATGGTTTTTGCACCAAAACAAACGGCATCGGGCGGCAGACTTCCATCGCGGCCACACCAACGCGTGCGGTAAGCGCGCCGTTAATCACCCCTTCGCCAAACCGACGCGAGATTTTGGCCATCACACCGCCCCCCGCAATCGTGCCGATCAAATCATCGCCCACAGCAACAGCGCCGGTGGCCACCAGATGGGCAAAAACCGAACGCGTCAGCCGCCAATTTCCAAGCGCGCCGGGCCGGCCGCCGTAAACCTCGGCAATGCGCCGGATCATGCGTAAATTGGCTGTCAAGGCAACGGCCACATCGGCCAGCGCCAGCGGCACAATGGCGGTAACGGTTGCGACTTGGCGTGCGGCGGAGACGATTTCCTGTCTGGCCAGCGCGTCCAGCGGAGCAATGATTTGGGCTTCGGCCAAACCCAACAAAGCATCGGCATCAACCAAATCCCCACGCTGTTCGGTGAAATTTGCCCTGCCCCATTCGGTATCGGCGCGGTTTTGGTAAAGCGCCAAAATCCGCGCGGTTACATCCTGCGCTATTGCCAGATTGTCCGGTGCGGATTTAGCTGCGCTTTGCAATTTGTCCAGCCGTTTCAGGCCTAAAAACCCCCGCAATTCGCGTATGGCCAGCGCCAAAAGCACAGCCACAAACAGCCCCATCAGACCAATCGAAGCGTAGCCAAGGTATTGATTTCGCGCGATCATTCCGGTAACGAAATCCCACGCCGACACCGATATTCCCAAAACCAGCAAAGCCAAAAGCAAAGACCAAAACCAGCGCGCCAAACCCGATGGTTTGCGCACTGCTACCTTGACAATTATCTGCATCGCCTGCCCAGTTGGCTGATCAATTTCGGGCACAGGCGGAGCGCTGGCGGGGCTGATGCTTTCGGCCTGCTGATCCAGTTCGATCAACACAGGCCCACCGGTTTTCTTGCTCATTTCAAATAATCCCCGATCAAAAATTCAGCCGCCTTATCCAGCCGGATATGCGGCGGGCCTTGGCCGGGTTTCAACGTCAAAGGTGCCGGTGCAAAACGCATGATTTGATAATCATCGCCCAACCACTGCTTTGCGCCATCCTTGGCTGGCCCTAATAATTTCGCCGGATCTTCGGGCAACTCACCGGGGTAAAACGCGGCCTGTTTGCCCGTGTCCAGCAATGTTCCGCGCACACAATCCAGCGATTTCCCGTCGTGTTTCAGGCTTTCCTCGACCGTGGCCCGAAATGCGGAAATCGACATTGCGGCCGTTAAAGCACCCGAAAAATCGGCCCTGTCACGCGCGCTGCGCAACATGGCGGCAACAATCGCTGTCAGGCGCGGGTGCTGGCGGTGGTGCAAATGATCGGCCTTGGTGGCGGCAAATAAAATGCGCTCGACCTTGTGAACCCCGAATAATGCAGCCAAAAAACCGGCCTTTCCTGGGCGAAAAGCGGCCAGCACATCACCCATCGCACCGCGCATATTTTCAACCGCTTGCGGGCCGCCATGAATTGCACCCAGCGCATCCAGCAGCACGATCTGGCGGTCAATTTTAGCAAAATGATCGCGAAAAAACGGCTGCACAATTTTTTTCTTATAGGCCTCGAAACGGCGCTGCATTTCGTAATAAAATGAACCCCGTTTAACATTTTGCGTCGCCGCGACCGGTGCAAATGTCAACGCGGGCGAGCCTTCCAGATCGCCGGGCAACAAAAACCGGCCCGGGGTGCAATCGGAAAAACCGGCCTGTTTTGCGGCGTGCAAATAGGCCGTAAAACACGCGGCCAGATCCTGAGCTGTGCGCTCGTCATATTTCGCCTCCGGATCAATCTGCATTTTCAAAAAATTCGCCGCACAATCACGCGTTCGAAGGCTGGCCAAAACAGATTCGGACCACTCTGCATAGGTTTTCTCAAGCAAACCCAGATCCAGCAACCATTCACCGGGGTAATCCACAATGTCCAGATGCAGGGTGCGCGGCTTTGAAAAACCGGCCAACATGCCCGACGGCTGCACCTTTAACGACAAACGCAATTGCGAAACCGTGCGGGTGCTTTCGGGCCAATGGGGCACCTCGGCGCTTAGGGCGGCCAGATGTTCCTCATATTCAAACCGCGGTGTGGTGTCATCGGGTTGGGGTTGCAAAAAGGCGGCAATGATTGAGCCGTCGGCCGCACCCGCCAATTGTCCCATGCGCCCGCGATCCAGCAAATTGGCCACCAAAGATGTGATAAACACGGTTTTTCCAGCACGGCTAAGCCCCGTCACCCCCAAACGCAAAGTGCTTTCAGAGCCAATCCAGCCCCCCGTCAAACCATTCATAAACCCGGATATACGCAAAATACTGCCCCCCTGCCTTGCGGGTAAGATAAGCATCCCGGTGCGCTCTGCCTAGACCTCTTTGTTATTGTTCCCTAAATAAGAGGCCAATTGCCAAAACCGATCTGACAAGAGAGCCGTGTAAAATGCCCAGATATGCAATGAAAATCGAATATGACGGCGCGCCGTTTTCAGGTTGGCAGCGCCAGAATGATTTGCCCACCGTGCAAGCGACAATTGAGGCCGCTTTGCGAAAATTACAGCCCGATTTAGTAGGCATTCAGGCCGCTGGCCGCACCGATGCCGGCGTGCATGCCACAGGCCAAGTGGCCCATTGTGATTTGCGCAAGGATTGGCAGCTGGAGCGCTTGGTCGGTGCTTTGAATTTCCACTTGAAAACACAGCCCATATCCATTGTCGGAATCGCCGCCGTCAATGATGATTTCCACGCCCGGTTCTCGGCCCGCGAGCGGCGTTATCTGTTTCGCCTGATCAACCGCCGCGCTCCGGTTGTGCATGAAAGGGGCCGAGTTTGGCAGGTGAAGCACGCTCTGGATGTCGCCGCGATGCAAGAGGCTGCAAATTTTCTGTTGGGCGAGCATGATTTCACCACCTTTCGCTCAAGCCATTGTCAGGCCCAATCGCCCGTTAAAATTATGGACGAGCTGCGCATCACAACAAAAGCAATTCCTTACGGTCAGGAAATCCGTTTTCATCTGCGCTCTCGCAGTTTTCTGCACAATCAGGTGCGCAGTTTTGTTGGCAGCCTAGAGCGCGTTGGCGCCGGTGCGTGGCAGCCAGAAGATATGCGCAAAGCCCTGATTGCCAAAGACCGAACCGCCTGTGGCCCCGTCAGCCCGCCACAAGGATTATACCTAAGCCATGTGCATTATCCCGAGCTGCCTTTTGGGGCATAATGCGCCATTTTCCTACCCCGATCGGGAAACCGCCAAGCTTGCCACAAAGACCACAAAGGCCACCACCACAATGCTTGGCCCCGCCGGTGTATCCCATTGCAACGAAACGAATAATCCGCCCACAGTCGCCAGCATTCCAATCAAAACCGCCCCGACCGCCATCATTTCGGGCGTCTTCACCAGCCCGCGCGCCGCCGCCGCCGGTATCACCAACATTGCGCCGATCAACAACGCTCCGACCACCTTGATCGACACCGCCACCACCAAAGCAAGCTACACAGTCATC
>CAYYXZ010000080.1:0-7857 GCA_964475715.1 uncultured Marinosulfonomonas sp.
TTGCCGGTTGTTGGCTTGATGTGCATCCCGCCCGCAAGCGAGGAACCAAGCTTGCATTTTGCCCTGCTGCGCAAGATCGCCACGCGAAACGCGGTGGACGGGTTATCGATGGGTATGAGCGCAGATTTCGAGCGCGCCGTTGCAATGGGGGCCAGTCATGTGCGGGTTGGCTCGGCCATTTTCGGGGTGCGCGATTATAGTTGATCGGGCACAATCAGCCGGGTTTCGGGCCGAATTCGTTCAATAATCCACCGCAGATTTTGCTTTGAAAATGCGATGCAGCCTTCGGTTGGATGGCGCGGTTTGCGCCAAATATGCAAAAAAATCGCCGAGCCTTTCCCGGGGGTTGCAACAGGCCAGTTCCAATCCGTAATCAGCACCACATCATAAAGCGGATCTGCCCGACGCATCTGCTCGTGGCTGAATTTATGCGGGCCGCGCACCAGATTATTATATTTCGGGTCATTCACATCGTCAGACCACAAATCAAACGCGCCGATCGGCACAGCTCGCAGAACAGACCGCCGGGCAGGGCGCGCCATGCGATCGGGACGATAATAAAGCCCCGCGATGCGGTGAATGCCCGCCGGTGTGGCCCCGTCACCTTCGTGTTTATCCGTCGAAATCCCGCCACGTCCAATCGCGCACGGGATCAGACGATTGCGAAACCGGATGCCTTGTTTTGTTAAAACCAGATCATCGGCGCTCATAATAAATGGCCGGATTTGGCCGCCTTGGTTTTCAGATATTCTGCATTTTGAGGCGTGCGACCCACCTTCAGCGGCACGCGATCGCACACCGTGATGCCTTCGGTTTGCAACATTTTTACCTTTTGGGGATTGTTGGTCAGCAGGCGAACCTGTGAAATTCCCAGCTTTTTCAAGACATTAGCACCAATTCGAAAATCGCGCTCGTCATCTTCAAAGCCCAGCCTGTGGTTGGCCTCGACCGTATCAAAACCCTGATCCTGCAATTGGTAGGCGCGCATTTTATTTGCCAGCCCGATGCCGCGCCCCTCTTGGTTAAGATAAAGCAGCACGCCCGCGCCCTCGTGGCCCATTTGCGCCAGAGACGCGCGAAGCTGCGGGCCGCAATCGCATTTCAACGAGCCAAGCAGATCACCGGTAAAACAGGCAGAATGCAGCCGCACCAACAGCGGTTTTTGTCTTTCGCGCTTGCCAATTTCGACGGCAAAATGGTCTTCGCCGCCATCTGCTGCGCGAAAAACATGCAACCGCCCCGCCTCTGACACGGCAAGCGGCAAGCGTGCGCTGATCACGGCGTTTAGCTCAATGTTCAGCTCCAGTGTGGTTTTTGCGCTTTCCAGATCAATTTTCGTCAGGTTATTGGCGGTTGCAAAAGCGGCGCCGTCTTTGATTTCCAGCACTAAAACCGCAGGCAAAAGCCGCGCCGTTTTGACCAGATTTATGGCGGTGCGATGCATTTCCGCGCTGCCACCACGGATGCTTTTTAGCGGGCCTTTGAGCGGCATTTTTAAATCATCGGTCGGATTGGCGATGGCGTAAACCCAGTTTAGCGCGGCATTTTCAGGCAGCAAAACACGCGCCAGATCATTGTCATAGGCCGTTATTTTCAAGGTCGCGCTACGCCGCGCGGTGATGGCCAGAATGATGTCACCGCCATGTTGTTGAATTTGTTTCAGCCGCTCGGCACTTAGGGTTTCGGCCGCCAGAACCAGCGCCCAAACTTGCCCGTCGCTTATCACCACAGGCAAACCCATACGCAAATCAGACCGCGCGCGCGCCAGCAGCTCTGTGGTGTCCGGTGTCAGATTCATCGGCTTTCCTTGTTACAAAACCATGTTGATCATTTAGCTATTATTGCAGAGATGTGAAACATATTGCCATCTTTTGACACAGATGCGTGAGAAATGGACATGCAAACGTGAAAAATCTGTACCTGCCCTTGCCGTGGGCGTCATTCACGCACAAATATAGCAAGAACGCGGCGCATAAAAGGAACGCATGCATGGGCAATAATCTAAAAAGAATTCTGCTGGTTGATGATGATGACGATCTGCGCGAAGCCTTATCCGAACAATTGGTTCTGACCGAGGATTTCGATGTGTTCGAAGCCATCGATGGTGCCAGCGCCATGATCAAGGCCAAAGAGGCGCGTTATGATCTGGTGATTTTGGACGTTGGCCTGCCCGATACCGATGGCCGCGAGCTGTGCCGTTTAATGCGCAAGCAGGGTGTGAAATGCCCCGTGCTGATGCTGACGGGCCACGATAGCGATGCCGATACGATTTTGGGGCTGGATGCCGGGGCCAATGATTACGTCACCAAGCCGTTTAAATTTCCGGTGCTTTTGGCGCGGATTCGCTCGCAATTGCGCCAGCATGAACAATCCGAGGACGCAGTATTTACGCTTGGGCCTTACATATTCAAGCCGTCGATGAAAATGTTGATTACGGAGGATGAGAAAAAAATCCGCCTGACGGAAAAGGAAACAAATATCCTGAAATTCCTTTACCGCGCCAGCGAATCCGTGGTGGCGCGCGATGTGCTGCTGCACGAGGTTTGGGGCTATAACGCCGGCGTCACCACGCACACGCTGGAAACCCATATTTACCGGCTTCGTCAAAAAATAGAACCGGATCCGACACAGGTTCGCCTTCTTGTGACCGAATCCGGCGGCTATAAATTGGTTGTCTAAACGAATCAGATAAGTTCCCTCGTATGTCGGGGTTATGGCATACACCCCTCCCTGTTGAACTGGCCCGGCCTTGTGCCGGGTCTTTTTTATCGCAGATCCAGTTTCCACAATCCGTAGAAAAACAGCGCCAAACACCCCGTAGCGCCAACCAGATAGGGCAGGCGCAAGGCGGCTTCGCGGCCCAGTTCGGGCTCAAACATTGCCACCAGAACCCCGCCGATCATTGCGCCAACCGGCATCGTGCCCCAGCCAAAAAACCGGTAAATGCTGTTAACGCGGCCCAGTAATTCATCGGGAATACTGCGTTGGCGCAGCGACACAGTAACCACATTCCACAGCAAAGCGGCCAGCATTTCAACAAACAGCGCGGCGGCCACAACATAGACATTCGAGGTTAGAAAAACCGCAAAATAAGGCAGCGGAAACACCAGCAGCGCCAGTTTCAGGCTGGCATTTGCACCAATGCGCGCGGCAATTTTGGGGGCGATCAAACCGCCCAGCACCCCGCCAGCTGCTCCGGCTGTTAACAAAATACCGTAACCGGCCGCAGACAGCCCCAGAATTTCCTGACTGAATAAAACCAGCACCGTCAGCGTAATCATATGCAACATATTCAGCGCACCCAGCATAACGGCCAGCCGGAAAATTATTTTATGTGCGTAAATCCAGACCATGCCTTGGCGCATTTGTTGCCAAAACCCGTCGGGCAATTTGGGGGCCACGCGGGCGGGCATGGCAATCAGCCAAACGCACCACGCGGCAATCGCAAATGTGACCGCGTCCAGCGCAAAAGGCAGCGGCACCGACAAAGCAATCAGCAAGCCGGCCAGCGGCGGACCAACGAATTGGCCCATGATTTGCTCGATGCTCCACATTTGGCCATTGGCGGCTTCCAGATCTTGCTGATTAACAATCGAGGGCAGCGCGGTTTGGGCGGCATTATCGCGAATAACCTCGGCCGCGCCTAACAGGAAAGCGGCGGCGCAAAGGCCAAAAATGAACATTCGCGCCTGCGTCGCATCATCGGGCATAGGTAGGGCAGGGCCGGACAAGATCAGTGAAACCACGCCAAACATCAGCAACAGGCGCAAGATATCGGCCTGTATCATCAGGCGCTGGCGGTCGGCGCGATCGGTGATTACTCCGGCGGGAATGGAAAACAGCAACCACGGCAAACGGGTGGCGGCCGCGACCATGGCAACCAGCACAGGATCGCGCGTAATCAGGGTGGCAAGCCACGGAAAAGCCAGGCTGGAAATGCCGTCTCCCAGATTTGAAACCGCATTGGCCGTGAACAGCAGGCGGTAGTTTTTATTTGCAATCAGCAGCATTTTTTTGGCACCTTTAGCGGATGGCCATCTGGTCAGCTTGTGCTTAATGTGGGCCAAAGTCAAACAGGAGCGCGCCAATGTCATTCAGCCTTGCCACATGGAATATCAATTCGGTTCGTTTGCGCGAGCCTTTGGTGCTGAAGTTTCTGGCCGAGGAAGCGCCGGATGTTTTGTGCCTGCAAGAATGCAAATCGCCGCTTGAAAAAATGCCGACTGCGGGGTTTGCGGCCATGGGTTACAGCCACATGATTGCCAGCGGGCAAAAGGGTTATAACGGCGTGATGATCCTGTCGCGGTTGCCGATTGCCGATATGGGGCGCCATGATTTTGCCAATCTTGGCCATGCCCGCCATGTGGCCGCGCGTCTGGAAAACGGGGTTACGATCCACAATCATTACGTGCCTGCGGGCGGCGATGTGGCCGACCGTGAGGTGAACGAAAAATTTGGCCAGAAACTGGATTATCTGACCGATATGCGCGATGATTTCCGCGCCAATATGCCGGAAAAATCCATTTTGGTCGGCGACTTGAATATCGCTCCGCGCGAAGACGATGTTTGGAACCACAAACAGCTGCTAAAGGTGGTTTCACACACCCCCGTTGAAGTGGCGGCCCTGCACGAAACCCAAGAGGCCGGCAATTGGGTCGATGTCACCCGCGCCGATATTCCCGATGGTCAGCTTTACAGTTGGTGGTCGTATCGCGCCAAAGATTGGGATGCGGCCGATAAGGGACGGCGTCTGGATCACGTTTGGGCCAGCGCCGATATCGCCAATGCGGCCCATTCATCGCGTGTCGTGCGCCATGTGCGGGGTTGGGAAAAACCCAGCGATCATGCGCCGGTAATTGCGACATTTGATTTATAATACCCCTTGGGTTTTCCCGCGCAAAGCACATATAAAGGCCTAACCAAATTAAATTTTCCGGAGATTTACCATGCTTGAACTGGGACAAGGCACCAACGCCCCCGCCGATCTGACCGCCGATCTGATCAAAGACACATCCGAGGCCACATTCATGCAGGATGTGGTCGAGGCCAGCAAAGAAGTGCCAGTGATTGTCGATTTCTGGGCACCGTGGTGTGGGCCTTGCAAAACGCTGATACCTGCGCTTGAGTCCGAAGTGACGGCGATGGCTGGCAAGGTTAAAATGGTCAAGATCAACGTCGATGAAAACCAGCAAATCGCGGGTCAGTTGCAGGTTAAATCGATCCCGACGGTTTTTGCCTTTGTCGATGGCAAGCCGGTGGATGCGTTTCAGGGTGCCTTGGCGCAATCCGAACTTAAGGCATTTGTGGAAAAGATTGCGGCCATGGGGCCAGAAGGTGACGGCGGGCTGGACGGCGCAATCGAGGCTGCCGAGGCCATGTTATCCGAGGGTGAAGCGGGCGATGCGGCCGAAACTTTCAAGGCAATTTTAGAAGAAGACGAAACCAGCGCGCCGGCTTATGGCGGTTTGGTGCGTGCGCTGATTGCGCTAAATGATCTGGAGCAGGCCGAGGCCACATTGAACGGCGCACCTGCCGAAATTTCCACATCCAGCGCATTGGAGGCGGCCCACGCCCAGCTGGAATTGGCCAAACAGGCCGCCGATGCAGGACCCGTGACCGAGCTGCGCGCCGCGGTTGATGCGGATGGCGACGATCATCAGGCCCGGCTTGATCTGGCCACGGCCCTGCACGCTGGCGGCGATGCCGAAGCGGCGGTGAACGAATTGTTAGAGCTGTTTGCGCGTGATCGCGACTGGAACGATGGCGCGGCCAAGGCGCAATTATTCACAGTTTTTGACGCGCTAAAGCCGGATGATCCGATTGTTTTGAATGGTCGGCGTAAATTAACGTCGATGATCTTTGCCTAATCGGGCTTTTGCGCATAGGCTGGATTTATGATCACCGCTGCCAATTTACCGGATGTTTTGCCGCTGTTTGCTTTGCCGCAAGCCTTGCTTTTGCCGCGCAGTCGCATTCAGCTAAATGTGTTCGAGCCGCGCTATCTGGCCATGGTCGAAGACGTTATGAAAACCCGCGAACGCCTTATCGGTATGATTCAGCCGCTGTCAGATGCCGCCGATGCCAGCCTGTATGAGGTTGGCTGTGCGGGCCGTCTTAGCAGTTTTATCGAAACCGATGACGGGCGTTATCTGATCACGCTCACGGGGGTTTCGCGGTTTCGGGTTGCGGGGCAGCTTGACGGTTTCACGCCTTATTTGCGGGCCAATATCAACTGGCAGGAATTTCGGCGCGATCTGGCGGGCGCGCAACATGACAAAGGCTTTGAGCGGAGCGGGTTTTTACAACTTCTAGAGCGGTTTTTTTCGCTGGAAGATCTGGACACAGACTGGCAAAATCTAAAGCGGGCCGAGCCTGAAATGCTGATCAATTCGCTTTCGATGCTGGCCCCGTTTGCAGATGAGGACAGGCAGGCGTTGCTTGAGGTTGAAACGCTGACACAGCGCCGTGAAACGCTGGTGGCTTTGATGGAATTTGCTTTGCAGAAAAACGATGCCGGAGGAGGGATCCAATGACTAAAGACGCAGAATTTGACCGCAGAATGTTAGAGGCGCTGGTGTGTCCGGTGACGCAAACGGTATTAACTTATGACGCCAAGAAACAGGAGCTGGTTTCAAAATCGGCCAAACTGGCCTTTGCGGTTCGTGACGGAATTCCGGTGATGTTGGTGGATGAAGCGCGAAAATTGTAAGGGGGCGGGGATGTCAAAACAGTGGCTTATGATGAGTGCCGCAGATTTGGGCCGCGGCATCGGGGCCGGTGAAATTGACCCTGTCGCATTGGTGCAAACCTATCTGGACGCAATTAAGACGCATGATTTGCAGCATCGCATTTACGCGCGCCTGACCGAAAAACGCGCCCTAAACGAAGCGACGGCAGCGGCTGTGCGGGCCAAATCGGGCGATCGGCGCAGCCTGCTGGACGGGGTGCCGATTTCGTGGAAAGATCTGTTTGATACGGCCCAAATTGCTACCGAGGCGGGCTCGGATTTACTAAAGGGGCGCGTTCCCGACGCCGACGCCCAAGTGTTGAAAAACGCCACGCAGGCCGGTCTGGTTTGTTTGGGCAAAACCCACATGTCCGAGCTGGCTTTTTCCGGTCTTGGTTATAATCCCGTCAGCCAAAGCCCGCCCAGTATCAATGATGCCGATGCGGTTGCCGGTGGTTCGTCCTCGGGGGCGGCAACGTCGGTGGCCTTTGGTTTGGCGGCTTGCGGGGTTGGCTCGGACACGGGTGGATCGGTGCGAATTCCGGCGGCCTGGAATAATCTGGTCGGGCTGAAAACCACTGCCGGCCGGTTGTCGTTAAAGGGTGTGGTGCCGCTGTGCGAAAGCTTTGACACTGTTGGCCCGCTGTGCCGCACGGTTGAAGATGCCGCGCTGATGTTGGCCGCGCTTGAGGGCAGCAAGCCGGCGGATTTGCGCGGGGCAACGCTAAAAGGCAAGCGTTTGATGATCTTGAAAACCGAGGCCATGGACGGGGTGCGCGCGGCCCCGATGGCGGCGTTTTTGGCGGCGGTTGAAAAGTTGAAAGCGGCAGGCGCGGTGATTGAGCCGGGCGAGGCCCCAGAGGTTCGCGAGGCGTTGGAAATGTCGGCGGTGTTGTTCACCACCGAGGCCTATGCGCAGTGGCGCGAGGTGATTGAGGCCGCCCCCCAGATGATGTTTGGCGAGATTTTAGAGCGTTTTCGCGCCGGTGCCACGTTTGGCGGTGTTGAATTTGTCCAAGCTTGGATGAGATTACGAAAATTGCGCAGCGGTTATTATGCAAAAACGGCCGGGTTTGATGCGATTATCATGCCTACATCGCAGATTTTACCGCCAAATCAGCATCGTTTGG
>CAYYXZ010000081.1:0-7854 GCA_964475715.1 uncultured Marinosulfonomonas sp.
CCACCGCAAAACCATGCTCGAATTCATCATCAATCATGCTCTCATAACGGTTTTCCATCTGCCAACTGCCCGCAGCCCCGCCCTTGATCACCTCCACCACCGCGCGCCCATCAAGGCCGGCCTTTTCGGCAAAATGCAGCGCCTCCGATAAACCCTGCATCAAACCAGCAATGCAAATCTGGTTCACCATCTTTGTCAATTGCCCGGCACCGCTGTCGCCCATTCGTTTACAAGTGCGGCTGTAAGCGGCAATCACTGGCTCGGCCCGCACAAAAGCCTCGACAGACCCGCCACACATCACCGACAAAACGCCGTTTTGCGCCCCCGCTTGCCCGCCTGAAATCGGGGCATCGATAAATGATAACCCGGTATCTTTCGCCACCGCCGACAATTCCCGCGTCACCTTGGCCGAAACCGTGGTGTGATCCACAAACACAGCCCCCGCGGCCATCCCGGCAAATGCGCCGTCATCCCCCAAACAAACCGCGCGCAAATCATCGTCATTGCCAACGCATGACATCACAAAATCTGCGCCATCGACCGCTTGGCGCGGTGTGCTGGCAAAACTGCCTTTATGCTCTTGCGCCCATGCCTCTGCTTTGGCTTGGCTCCGGTTATAAACCGTAACCAGATGGCCCGCCGCCACCAAAAGGGCTGCCATCGGAAACCCCATCACTCCCAAACCTAAAAATGCGACTTTTGCCATTGCTTGCTCCTTTGAATTGTCATGAGTGAATTGTCATGGGCGCGTTCAGCATGTATTGAACAGGCTAAACAGGCCCCGTCAAGCGCGCGGCCGGATCGAAAAAACAGGAGTAAACGCCAAATGGCATTCGCATTTCGCTGGCTGACGCGCATTATTTTAGCACTTTTTGCGTTCTCGCTGCTGGCCGTTTTCATCGTCTATTATCTGGCCGCACGGTCCCTGCCCGATTATGATGCCAGCCATCAGATGTCGGGCCTGACGGCCAAGGTTGAAATTGTGCGCGATAATGCCGGTGTGCCGCATATTTTTGGCAGCAACGATACCGATGTGTTTTTCGCGCTCGGGGTTGCCCATGCCCAAGACCGGCTCTGGCAAATGACCATGCTGCGGCGCACGGCCCAGGGGCGTCTGTCAGAACTTTTTGGCGGCCAAACATTGCCGATCGACAAAATCATGCGCCGGCTTGATATTTACAACCTGTCGCTAAAATCCGTGAGCTCCCAAAGCCCAAAAACCCTGAACGCGCTAAATGCTTATGCCAAAGGCGTGAACGCATGGCTGACTGAAATCAACAAAGGTGCCTTGGGGCGCGGGGCGCCGGAATTTTTCCTGTTCAGCAACCGGATCGCGCCGTGGCAGCCCGCCGATTCCATTGCCATTGTAAAACTGATGGCCCTGCAAATGTCGGCCCATCTAGAAGAAGAAGTGCTGCGCGCCCAAGTATCGTTGGTGCTGCAAGATGAGCGCCTGCACGATATCCTGCCCGACGCCCCCGGCACCGCCATCGCCGCCTTGCCAAAATACAGCCAGCTATTTCCCACGGTGCCCCGTTTCGCTTCAAACGCCAAGCCGTTGATAAATAATCCAATTTCTCCGTTCAAGCCCCGCGCCTTTGCCGGAGCCTCCAACGCATTTGCCGCCGCCCCATCCCGATCAGCGGCCGGAGGAACCCTGCTGGCCAATGATCCGCATCTGGGTTTTTCGGCCCCCGCAATCTGGTATCTGGCCCGCCTTGAGCTGGAACAGGGCGGCATTATTGGTGCCACAATCCCCGGCGTTCCCGTGGTTTTAACCGGCCGCAGTGATTATCTGGGCTGGGGCATCACGGCGGCCTATGTCGATGATCAGGACCTTTATATCGAGCAGCTAAACCCGAAAAATCCCAACGAATACCTGACTCCAAATGGCTTTAGGCCATTTATGACGCGCGATTCGATCATCAATATCAAAGACGCCCCCCCCATCACCCTGAAACTGCAATGGAGCGTAAACGGCCCCATTTTACCCGGCAGCCATTACGATCTGGCCAGCATCACACCGGCGGGCCACGTCACGGCTCTGGCCTGGACTGTGCTTAGCGCAACCGATACCTCGATCACGGCGGCGATGGATTTGATGCAGTCAAAATCAATCGCGCAGGCAATTTCGGCGGGCGAAAAATTTGTGGCTCCGGCGATGAATTTAATCTTGGCCGATGGTGACAAAATTGCGATGAAAACCGTTGGGGCGATACCCAAGCGCAACAAAAACCACCAAACCCGCGGCCGGATTCCCTCGCAGGGCTGGCTGGCCGAAAACCGCTGGCAAGGGCGGATGGATTACAGCGATAATCCGGTTTTTATGAACCCCGCAGGCGGTCTGATTGGCAACACCAATAACAAAATGATCAACCGCGCATTTCCGCGCCACGTCAGTTATATCTGGGGCGACAGCCAGCGGATTTTACGCTGGAAACGCCTGATGCAAAGCCGCCAAGTGCACACGCGCGAAAGTTTCATCGAGGCCCAGCTAGACACCGTCAGCCACACCGCGCGCGCGCTGCTGCCTTTAATTGCGGCCGATTTGTGGTTCACTGGCGGGGCCGCTGCCGCTGGCACCCCGCAACGTCAACGCCAGCGTGCGCTGGAACTTTTGGCCAACTGGAATGGCGAAATGAACGAACATTTGCCCGAGCCGCTGATTTACGCCGCTTGGCTGCGCGCGCTGCAAGACAGGTTGATCAAAGATGAATTGGGACCGCTTAGCGCCAAATTCACACATGTCGAGCCGCTGTTTATCCAGCGGGTTTACCGCGATACGGACGGGGCGGCGCAATGGTGCGATATTTTGCAATCGGCCGCGCGCGAAAGCTGCACCGATATTGCCCGGCTTGCGCTGGATGACGCGCTGCTCTGGATTGGCGAAAACCACGGCACGGCGCTGGAATCTTTGCGCTGGGGGGATGCGCATCAGGCCACGCATGACCACCCGGTTCTGGGCACGGTTCCGGTGCTGAAATGGTTTGTCAATATCCGGCAATCGACCTCGGGCGGCGATAACACCCTGATGCGCGGGCGCACCAGCGGGGTAGATCCGGCCCCGTTTGAAAATGTGCATGGCGCGGGGTTTCGCGGGGTTTATGATTTTGCCGATCCCGACAGTTCGGTCTTTGTGATTTCAACCGGCCAGTCGGGGCATCCGCTGTCGCGGTTTTATGATAATCTGGGTGAATTATGGCGGCGCGGCGAATATATTCCGATGTCGCTGGATCCTGAACTGGCGCGCGCGGCCGCGGCCGGCATTATGGTTTTGCAGCCGGCTGAATAACGGCTACATCTCGCGGAAATGTTTTTCCTGGCGTGCGGTCCAAAGAACCTGCAAAACAAAGCCGGTGTCGCTTTGGCTTTCGGCCGTTACCACGCCTTCTTGAAACAGCCATGCGCGTTTGCGCCCGTCACTAAACGAAACCTGCAATTCACGCGTGGTCTTAGGGTCGGTCAGATTGGCCGAAATCGCCGCCAGCAATTGCTCCAGCCCCTGCCCTGTGATCGAGGAAATCGCAAATTTACCATCCTTGCGGCTGGCTTTTTCCAAGGTCGCGGCCTGATCATCGGGATTTAGCAGATCCAGTTTATTCCAAACCTCAAGGCTTGGCGCATCTTCGGCCAGCCCCAGTTGCTCTAGAATAGTTGCCACATTTCGGGCCTGCTGAACCGTGTCGGCATGCGAAATATCGCGCACATGAATGATCAGATCGGCATCCAGCACTTCTTCCAATGTGGCGCGAAAGGCGGCGATCAGCTCGGTCGGCAGTTGGGAAATGAAGCCAACCGTATCGGACAGGATTATTTCCTGGCCCGACGGCAAAACCACCGAACGCATCGTGGGGTCCAGCGTGGCAAACAGCATGTCTTTGGCCATCACCTTGGCGCCGGTCAAACGGTTGAAAAGGGTGGATTTTCCCGCGTTGGTGTAGCCCACCAAGGCCACCACCGGAAACGGCACTTTTTTGCGCGATGCGCGGTGCAGTTGGCGGGTTTTGACAACTTTTGAAAGCTGGCGTTTAATGCGCCCGATGGCGTCATCAATCGCACGCCTGTCGGCCTCGATCTGGGTTTCGCCCGGACCGCCGACAAAACCAAGCCCGCCGCGCTGGCGCTCAAGGTGGGTCCAGGCCCGAACCAGACGGGTGCGCTGATAAGAAAGTGCTGCCATTTCAACCTGCAACACACCTTCGCGGGTGCGGGCGCGGTCGGAAAATATTTCTAAAATCAATCCGGTGCGATCAAGGATTTTCAGCCCCCATTCTTCCTCCAGATTGCGCTGCTGAACCGGTGACAACATGCCATCAATCAACACCAGTTCAATTTCTTCGGCCTTGAAGGCTTCTTTTAGTTCGGCAATCTTGCCCTTGCCAAACAAAACGCCGGCAGAAACGCTGCGCAATTGCACAATCGTGGCATCAATAACATCCATTTCGGGCATGGCTTTGGCCAAGGCAATCGCCTCGGCCAGCGCAGGCATCGGGGCACGGCGCGCATTGTCGAATTTCAACTCGGGGTGCAGAACCCAGGCGCGGGTTTTGCGCGGGGGGTCAATTTCCATGATTATCTAGTTTTCTTCGCCATCATAAAGATTGATCGGCGCACCCGGCATGATGGTGGAAATCGCGTGTTTATAAACCAGCTGAGCTTGGCCATCGCGGCGCAAAAGCACGCAGAAATTATCAAACCAAGTGATAACCCCTTGCAATTTCACCCCGTTAATCAGGAAAATTGTCAGCGGGATTTTATTTTTACGCACGTTATTTAAAAACGCATCTTGCAGATTTTGTCTGTCGGCAGCCATTGGTCTTTCGCCTTTTTATTGTGGTCTGCCCCTGTTCGGGCATGGTTAATACTATCTCATTACAACTATGTTGCCGCATTACAATAGATTTCGGCCCCCAAAGCGCGCGGCAAGGCGATTAATCCGCGATTTGTGTTCTATGAACGCCACAACGCGGGGTTTAGCAAGGCAATGATTGCCAGTGTTTCCAGCCGGCCCAAAACCATAGCCGCGGCCAAAATCATCTTGGCCGCATCGCCAAGGTCTGCGTATTGCAAGCCATCTTGCACCGCCACGTCAACCAGCGGGCCGGTTGTGGACAGGGCCGAAATTGTGAAGACCATAGCGCTTTCAAATGACAATCCGGTTAACGAAAGCGCCAGCATCACCAAAGCCACCGACATCATGAACAGCATGAAGAATATCCACGATATTTGCGCGCCGGAGCGGTGCAAATTGCGCTTGTGACTGGGCGAGCCTCCGATGCTGGAGGGGTGCAAAAGATGCTCCATTTCGCGCGCGCCGTGTTTGTAAAGCGCATAAATCCGCAGCAATTTCACCCCCCCCGCCGTGGTCGCAACCCCGCCACCGGCAATCGAAAGCCCAAGCAAAATCAGCCCCGGAGAATGCAGCCCCGACCAGCTGCGCGCGTTGTCCCAATCGCTTGATTCAAAGCCCGTTGTGGTAAGAAACGACAAAACCGTAAACGCCGCACCCCAAAGCGCATGCAGCGCCGCAAACAGATCTCTTTGCAAAGCGCCATCATAAGCCCCGAACCAGTGACGCACAAACAAGAACAGCGGCAGCACAATCACAAAAATCAGGCCGATGCGAAATTCAGGGTCTTTTGGCAATTGCTTTATGCTTTTAAACAGGTGGTTGCCGGAAAACAGCAAATGCGAGATGGCGAAAAACATGAAAAAGAAAATAAAAACCTCGCCCAGAATGCCGCTGCCCTGCCCCTCGCTGGTTCCGGCGATCGGGGAAATGCCGCTGGTGGCCAAGGTCGACATCGCGTGGATCACCGCCACAATCGCGCTATCGCCCGCCAACAGCAGCATGATCCACAACACCAGCGTAAGACCGGCATAAATTGGGAATAATTGCGCGGCATACCGGCTAAGACGTTGCGAAGAATTGGCAACCTGGGTGATTTGAGAAAACTGTTTACCACCATCGCCCCCCCTGCCGCCAATCACCTCAAAGCCGCCCAGATTAAGCGGCGCTAAAATTGCAATTGCCGCCACCCACATCAGAAAACCGCCCATCCAGCCCACGATTGCACGCCATAAATGCAGCGCATCGGGCAACCGGAACGTGTCAAACAACGTGGCGCCCGTGGTGGTCAGGCTGGAAACCATTTCAAAATAGGCGTTCAGAAAACTGGTGGTGCGCAAAGCCTCGTAAAACGGCACCGCCAGCATAATCGGCAGCACCGTAAAGGCCCCCAACAAAGCCAGCAGATGGCTGCGCACCTGATTTGTGCTTTTATTGGCCGCCGTGGCCAGCCCGATCATCGCCGTCAGAATCAAAAACAATGTGCCGGCGTATAAAAATACCCGCGCCGTGAAATAATCATCATCCAGATAGGCATAAACGGCCGGCGCATACATGGCCAAGGCCCCGAATCCCATCAGGATCACCAGCAGCGGCATGGACAATATCTGTGACAAGATGCGCTTAAACATCATCAGGCCCTAGGAATAATCAATAGAGACCTGAAGCAGCCGCTCTACCTCGGGCACATCACCGGACAGTGCAAATAACACAATCACATCGCCCTCGTTAATCAGGGTATCGCCGCGCGGGCGCAGCAGTTTTTCACCTTGCATAATCGCGCCAACCAGCACGCCTTCGGGGAAATCCACCTCGGAAATCTTCTGGCCCGCAATCAGGGACGTTGACATAACTTGCGCCTCGATCACCTCGGCCTCGGCATCGCCAATCGAATAAACCGCGCGCACATGGCCGTGGCGAATGTGGCGCAAAATCGAGCTAACGGTGGTGGCGCGCGGATTAATATAAGCGTCAATGCCCATCGGCGTCATCAACGATACAAGCGACGGATCATTCACCAGACAAATCGCCAGCGGGCAGCCCTCGGCCTTGGCGCGAACGGCCGCCAAGACGTTGGTTTTATCATCATCGGTCACACATAAAATCGCATCGGCCCGGGCAATTCCGGCCTCTGATAACAGGTCGAGACTTAGCCCATCGCCATGCAGCACAATGGTTTTTTCCAGCGCATCGGCCGCAATTTCAGCCTGCGCCCGGTTTTTCTCAATCACTTTGGCACGCACCCGGTCCGGCCTTTTTTCCAGCTCCAAGGCCACGCCAAGCCCGACATTGCCAGCGCCCAAAATCACGATACGTTCCTGTTTGGTGTTGCTTTTGCCAAAAACCTCTAGCGTGCGGGCCATATCAGGTGTGTTGGTGAAAACGTAAATTTCATCACCGGCAAAAACCTGATCGCCGGCTTCGGGGACAAACAAAGTGCCTGCGCGCCGCACCCCAACCACAATCGCGCTTAAAGTGGAAAACAGATCGGTCAACTGGCGCAAGGGGGTGTTGATCACCGGGCAATCATCCTCGATCAAGATGCCCAAAAGCTGTGATTTTCCTTCCAGAAAACTTTCGGTGTCAAACGCAGCCGGAGCGTCAAGGCGTTGCAAGGCGGCAACGGAAACCTCGCGCTCGGGGCTGATCACCACGTCGATCGGCATGCGATCACGCCGGTAAAGATCGGAGTAAACCGCGCTTAGATAAGACTGGCTGCGCAGACGGGCGATTTTGCGCGGCACCTCGAAAATTGAATGGGCCACCTGACAGGTGACCATGTTGACCTCGTCGGAATAGGTGGCGGCGATAATCATGTCAGCATCACGCGCGCCGGCCTGCTCTAACACATCAGGGTGGCTGGCAAATCCTGTAACCCCCTGAACTTGCATGGTTTCTGTGGCACGATGCACCAATTCAGGGTTGCTATCAACTATCGTCACATCGTTGTTTTCACCAGACAAATGGCGGGCAATCTGCCAGCCTACCTGCCCTGCTCCACAAAT
>CAYYXZ010000082.1:0-7790 GCA_964475715.1 uncultured Marinosulfonomonas sp.
AAGCAAAATAACACAGCCCAACCCGTGAAACAGGCTGATATTTCGCAGCAGGGTTAGATTATGTGCAAGCGTTTTGCCAAAACCAATGCCCGGATCAATCACAATTTGTGCGCGCGCGATCCCTGCGGCTTGTGCAACCGCAATCCTCTGGGCCAGAAAATCGTAAACATCAAGCAACACGTCATCATAACAGGGCGCATCCTGCATGGTTTTTGGATCACCCTGTGCGTGCATCAAACAAACCGGCGTTCGGGTTTGCGCCGCCAATTTGGCAAGCGCCGGATCATGGCAAAAACCCGAAACATCGTTGATCAAACCAGCACCGGCATCAAGCGCTGCCCTTGCAACCGCCGCCTTGCGGGTGTCGATCGAGACCGGTGTTTGCAGTTGGGCAGAAATCGCCGCAATCACCGGGACCGTGCGGGAAATTTCTACATCTTCAGGCACAAAATCGGCCCCCGGACGGGTGGATTCACCGCCGATGTCCAAAATATCGGCCCCTTGTGCAACCATCTTGCGGGCGTGTTGCAAGGCAACATCGGGTGCATTGAATTTGCCACCATCCGAAAAACTGTCTGGCGTGACGTTCAAAACCCCCATCAGGCGCGGCGTGTTAAACGCAAGGCCGCCAAGATTGGCGCGCGGGGCGGTGATACGGGCCAAAACATCGGCTGGAATATCCTCAATTCCAACCAGCCGCTTTTGCCCGCCTCTGGAAATTTTTTCGGCGCGATCAAACCAGCACCAGCCGCCCGCAATGGAACCGGAATTTTCAGGCCGCGCGTGGTCTTGCATCGCGATCGGGCGGAAATAATCGGTCATTTAAATTTGTCCGGTTTGGCCTGATCAAATATCGGGTGCAAAGCACCGGCTTGGGGTTTGCCAATCACAATCATGCGCTCTGCATTCAGCTCTTGTGCCAACCAAACAGCCAACTGAAAACCGCTGACCGCATCGGTCGGGCCATCCACCGCATCCAGAATAATTTTTGAGGGCGCCCAAAGGCTTAGCTGGCCGTGCTTCATGCCCCAAGCCAGCTCTGTTTTGTTATCCACAACCACAAGACGCGGCTGCCCGGCGGCCAAAGCCCATGCGGTTTGTTCAATTTGCAACAGATCAATCCGACGTTGGGATGTTGCATGCGTGGTTTGTCGCGCATCTTTATCCGGCAGATCGACACATAAAATCACCGGAGTCGGGTATTGCGAAAACCGCTCGATCCATTGACCGATATTGTTATCAGAAACTGTAATATTTTGCAAAAATACGATCAATGGACGCGGTTGATCCTCTGTGACAACCTCAGCTGTTGCATCTCGAGCGCGCATAATTTCAACCCCCAGCGCCCCCGTGCCACGATCCAGTTTCTGGATCCTTACAAAGACTCGGATGGCTTGGGGTTCTTGTAAAATCTTTGCCGCAATACGCTCGGCCAGAGTTTCCAGCAGGTTCAGACGCTCGGCGGTCAACGCGGCGCTGATCGCCTGGGTCAAGGTGTCATATGACAGGATGCGGTCCACATCATCATTCAGCGGCTTGGGCAAGTCTGCGACCTCGACCACCAGATCAAATTGCAAACGCTGGGTGTTATCGCGCTCGGCCTGAAAGGCACCGATTTCAACATCTTCAATATGACTGCGCACCGATATCCGGTCAGGATGCGCGCTGCCCGATGTGGCAAAACTGCGCCGTTCGGGGTGCGAAAACGCTTGTTTAATTTCAGATGTCATGGGTTATCTACGATCAGGTCAGGGTGCTTAATATGCCCAGTCTAACGGTAAAAAAGATGCCCATCAATACTTGCAGTGCGCGTAAACACACGGGACCAACTCGGGCTAACAGTGTGATTATGGTAAAATTTGGCACCAATCGTCAGATTGCGCGGTGCACCATCCAGCAACGCACGGGCAATTTTACCCACGTTGCGATAGGCGGCTGGCTCATTCACAACTTCGGCAATGCCATCGCAAGTATACGAAAACTGGCAGCGATGAATTCTGCCCGTGCCTTGATTAACCACAGCGCAAACCGAATTCGGAAATTTGCCTGAATCTACCCGGTTCAAAATAACTTCGGCCACCGCAATTTGCCCTTTTATGCTTTCGCCACGAGCCTCGAAATACAAAGCCTCGGTCAAACATAACCAGTCAGCCCCACCGGTCGCAACGGGCTGATTTGCTAGCCATTCGCGCGTATAACCAATGCTTATAATCTTGCGGTTTTCGCCGCGTGGTTTAGGGCGCAGGCTGGTGGTGGGGGCGGCCGTAATAACCCGCAGCCGCTCAATTGCGACCAGATTTAAGGCGCGCCGCTCCTCTATCAAAAGGCTGGTCAGATGCACGTCAACCTTGCCGCCATTGATAGTATCTGCGGTGTTGGATGTGCTAAAACGCATTTGCAGAGCAGGATTTTCGGCCGTTTCAGGCACCGCATTTTTGGCCTGATTTTGGTCAAGCAGCAGGCGCGGTTCCGGCTTAGGGTAGCTTTGTAAATTAGCCGATTTAATCGTGGCAGGCCGAACCGGATCAACAAGCATTTTATTTTCAACCATCGCATGGATATTAGCAAAGGGCTGCGAAACTTCGGAGCCAGCTGTAAGCACATCAACAGCAGGATCAGCCACTGAAATGATAACACCAGATGTTGCAGTTTTATCAAAACCCGCGAAATTCAGAACGGAAAAGCCCGCCAGAACAAATGCAAACACAGCAGCACCAAGCCGCAATAACAGCCAGCCCGAAGACCTGTTTTGTAATATATTTTGCAGCATTTACATCAAACTTTCTTATCGATTCTGCTTTGACAGAGATCGTGCCCCAGGCCAAACAGGGAATAACCTACAACAATCCGCCACCTGAGTCCAGCAGCTGTGGCCAAGCAGCAACACTCAAGTGGATCTGCACTGTTTGCGCGCCCCTATATTTAACGCCACAAGTAAACTTTATATCGTTAAATATTGATTTATAATTACTATTCCCTTACGTTTCTTTAATTGCCAAATGCGCAGCCGCCAACCGCGCCACGGGCACCCGAAAAGGTGAACAGGATACATAATCATAGCCAGCATTTCGGCAAAAGGCGATAGATTCGGGGTTGCCGCCATGCTCACCGCAAATCGACAAAACCAGATCGGGCTGTACGGCGCGACCACGCGCGGCACCAATGCTTAACAATTCACCAACACCTTCGGTATCCAGCATATGAAACGGATCTTCCGGATAAACCCCCAACTGCACATAATTCGACATAAACCGCCCCGCATCATCGCGCGAAAGACCATAGGTCATCTGGGTCAAATCATTGGTGCCAAAACTAAGAAACGCCACATTCTGCGCAATATCGCCAGCGCGCAAAGCCGCGCGCGGGGTTTCAACCATCACACCCAGCCGATAATCAAAATCCTGCCCCTGCTCAATACGAACGGCCGCCGCCACCGCATCAACCCGCGATTTTACCAGCTCGACTTCACGCGTGGCGCTGACCAGCGGAACCATGATTTCAGGCACCACATTAACACCTTTGCTGCGGGCCATTATTGTGGCCTCAAAGATGGCGCGGGCCTGCATATCGTAAATTTCCGGCACCGTAATACCCAGCCGAACACCGCGCATACCCAGCATCGGATTATATTCATGCAGCGCATCCACACGCCGGATCACATCCGACACCGGTAAGCCCAGCACCTCGGCCAACTCGCGCTGCCCCTCGCGGTGAGTTGGTAAAAATTCGTGCAAAGGCGGGTCGAGCAAACGGATGCAAACCGGCTTTCCTTGCATAATCTCAAACAGCTCGGCAAAATCATTGCGCTGCATTGGCAGCAATCTTTGCAGGGCCTCACTGCGGTCATCCGAGGAATCCGCAAAAATCATTTCGCGCATCACCGTCAGGCGACCCTGCTCAAAAAACATGTGTTCGGTGCGGCAAAGCCCGATACCTTGCGCATTGAAACGACGGGCCAAACGCGCGTCAGCCGGCGTGTCGGCATTGGCGCGCACACCAATATCACACACATCCGCGGCCCATTCCATCAGGGTTGAAAACGGCTGATCCAGCGCCGGTTCCAGCATTTTTGTGGCCCCGACCAGCGCCTGACCTGATGTGCCGTCAATCGTGATCAGATCGCCTTCTTTAAAGACACGCCCATCCGGCGCCGTCAGCGTGTTGTTTCGCTGGTCAATTTGCATGTCCATGGCCCCGACCACACAGGGCAATCCCAGCCCGCGCGCAATCACCGCCGCGTGGCTGCTGACCCCGCCGCGAACGGTCAGAACGGCCACCGATGCGTGCATTCCGCGCACATCTTCGGGGGCGGTTTCGTGGCGCACTAAAATGCACGGCTCATCGCGCGCCGCACTGGCCTGTGCCGCGTTCGCGCTAAATACAATCTTGCCGCTGGCCGCGCCGGGGCTGGCAGCAATTGCCTGCTGGAAAATATCGCGCGCACCCTCGGGGTCAATCTGGTGGTGTAAAAGCTCGCTCAGGGCGCGCGGCTGAATGCGCAGCAGGGCCTCGTTTTGGCTGATAATTCCGTCATTGGCCAAGGCCACAGCAATGCGAACGGCCGCGCGCGAACGGCGCGAAATACGCACCGCATCCAGAATATTCAGCACTCCGTTTGAAACCGTAAATTCAACCTGCATTTCTTCGCGCAGGCGTGTGCGGCACAGCTGGCCGTATTTCAGCAACTCGGCGTAAACATCGGGCAGCGCTTCTTGCAAGGATGGCCCACGCACGTCTTTGCGCAAAAACAAAACCCCGTGACCTTGCAGCAACGCATCGCGCCCTTGCGATTGGCACCGGTAACGGCCGATGATGCGCTGCGCACCCGTTGCGCCGTCAACAAATTGAACCACGCCAGAGCCGTTTTTGCCAACCCCAACCCCCAGCGCCATTTCCTGCACCACCAAACCCAAACCGGCATCCGCTGGCGCGCCTTTGGCTTGGCGCAACAGGCGCGCGCTGGTGCCTTCCCACGCCCGCGCCATCGAGCGCAAAACACCCGACAACTGATGCGCGGGATCTTGGGGGAATTCCTCGTCTGTTTCGTCGGAAAAAGCGCGCAGAACTGTTTTTAACGCTTGGCTCGTTGGCTTGGCGGGCAGCTCGAACATATCGGGGTCAAGCCGGGCCACATGCACCGCGTAGGCCTGAATGAAGCGCAAATATATCGCGTTTGCGGCTTCTTCGCCCCGTTTTTCGCTTAAAGTTTTATGGCGTTCGGTGTTCATGCCGATGTTTAAAATCGCGCCGGGACCGCCCCAGTCGGGATCTTGCGAGCTGGGGCGCACACTGACAAGGCCCGAGGCAAAATTTGCCATCATTTGCTCTGTTTGGTCAGGTTGTCTTGCCGCGATGGCATGCACCGCATCAAAGGAAATCGCCAAGGTTTTGGGCACCGGCATATCCAGACGCAGCAGCCGTTGCAGACATTTTGCCCGCCCGCCGTGGATCTCGTTGGCGATTTGGGCGCTCGGGGTGATTTCGGTGAATGTCGAGTTTGGCACGCTGCTGGCTTTCTGTAAGTTGGCGTTAGCATAGCGTGTGTTGGGCCGCAGGTAAAAAGATTCTATGCCTGCGGCGCAGGTATTTTTGAAAAGAAGAAGGGGGCTAGCCCTCGATTAAGGCCAGATTGGCCACGGTGTTGCAGGTTTTGCGGATTTGGCTGAGCAAATTTAGCCGGTTGCGGCGCAGGATGGAACTGTCGGTGTTGACCTGCACGGTCTCAAAAAACGCATCAATCGGGGCACGCAAACTGGACATCGCGGACATCGCCGTCGCGAAATCTTCTTTTTGCAAGGCAGGGGTGATGTTGGCCTCGGCTGTGGCGAGCGCTTTGAACAGGGTGCGCTCGGCATCGGTTTCGGCGTATTTTATGTCAGCGCCGTAAGAATATTCGACGCCGTCTTTCTTTTCCTCGGCCGCCAGAATGTTGCTGGCGCGTTTGACGCCTTGCAGCAGGTTTTCACCATCGTCGGTTTTGAGGAAAGTTTGCAAGGCCTCGGCACGTTTCATCAGTAGGGTCAGATCATCGTTGTTTGGCATGGCAAGGCAGGCGTCGATTACGTCATGGGTGATGCCTTGGTCGCGCAAATAGACCTTGAGGCGGTCGTGGAAAAACGCCAGTAAATTGGCAGCATCCGTGTCCGCGTTTGTGGTTTTAAATACCGTGGCCAAATTTAGGCGTGCATTGTTTTCCAACACCAACCGGATTACCCCAAGCGCTGCACGGCGCAAGGCAAACGGGTCTTTGGAGCCGGTAGGCTTTTCGTCAATCGCCCAAAATCCGGTCAGCATATCGATTTTATCGGCCAGTGCTACGGCCACCGAAACAGGCTCGCAAGGCACATCGTCGCTTGGTCCCAGCGGTGAATAATGTTGCTCGCAGGCATTCGCCACATCTTGGGGCAGACCCGCCGCTTGCGCATAATAACGCCCCATCAAGCCTTGCAATTCAGGAAATTCATAAACCATTTCGCTGCATAAATCCGCCTTGGCAATTTTGGCCGCTTGTTGTGCCAAATCAGCATCGGCCCCGACCATTGGCGCGATTTCACGGGCCAGCGCGGCGATGCGCTTAACGCGTTCGGCCTGAGTGCCGAGCTTATTGTGGAAGGTCACGTTTTGCAGTTTTGCCGCCATTTCAGACAGCGGCACCCGCAGATCATTTTCCCAGAAAAACTTGGCATCCGAAAGCCGCGCGAACAGCACCTTTTGGTTGCCCGCCAGAATGGTTTTACCGCCATCAGAGGTTTCACGATTGGCCACGGTGATAAATTTTTCAATCCGGCCGGTTTTAGGATTGCGCAGGCTAAAAAACTTCTGGTGCTCGCGCATCGAGGTTTGCAACACTTCGGGCGGCAATTCAAAGAAATCCTCGGAAATATCGCCCATCAGCACCACGGGCCACTCAACCAGCCCCGCAACTTCGGCCAGCAAGGCGCGATCCGTAACCAGCTCTAACCCTTGGGAAAATGCCAGATTGCTGGCGTCATTGTGGATTTTATCGGCGCGGATTGTGGCATCCAGCACCACGTTGGCTTTGGTCAGTTTGGCCGCGTAATCGTCAAACGAGGCCACCGAAAAACGCGTCGGAGCCATAAACCGGTGCCCAACCGTGCTGTCGCCAGATTTAATGCCGCCAATTTCAAAAGGCACCACCTTTGCGCCGGTTTCATCCGTAATTATGCACAGAATCGAATGCAGCGGGCGCACCCAGCGCAAAGCCCCCGTGCCCCAGCGCATGGATTTGGGCCACGGGAAATTGCGGATGGTTTTTTCCAGAACCTCGGCCACAATTTCACCAGCCGCGCGCCCCGGTTTTTCGATGCTGGCAAAATAAACTTGCCCCTTTTTTTCATCGCGTATTTCCAGATCATCACGCGTCAGCCCGGCCCCGCGTAAAAAACCCTCGATCGCCTGATCGGGCGCGCCAACACGCGGCCCCTTTCGCTCAATTTTCAGACTGGGGGAATGGGCCAGCAGCCCGTCAACCGACAGCGTCAATCGACGCGGCGTGCAAAATGCGCCCGCCGAAACATAAGTCAGGCCCGCCTCAACCAGACCGTCCGTGACAAGCCGTTTCAGGTCGCCCGCGGCGCGGGTTTGCATGCGGGCCGGAATTTCTTCGCTAAAAAGTTCGATCAACAGCTCGGGCATATTTTACTCGTTTATATTGTTGGGTTGGTTCCAGATAAAAGCGCGACCGTCACCGTAAATCACCACAACACGGTCCAGCCCCGTGGCAACATCGGCGCGGGCCAAAAACGCCAAGGCGATGTCGGCGTTCATAT
>CAYYXZ010000083.1:0-7727 GCA_964475715.1 uncultured Marinosulfonomonas sp.
GAATGCCGACCAAAGTGGTGATCGGAACCTCGTTGTTCCAGATCATTTTTGTCACCGCCTTTACCACGATGCTGCACGCCACCACCAACTTTACGGTTGATATTGTGCTGGCGGTTTTGCTGTTGGTTGGCGGGGTGATCGGTGCCCAGATCGGTGCGCGCATCGGCCTTAAAATGAGGGCTGAAAACCTGCGCATTTTGCTGGCCATTCTGGTGTTGGCGGTTTGCGGAAAACTGGCGCTTGATCTGCTGTTGCAGCCGAGCGAGCTTTATTCAATCGCCACAAGTGCGGGGCATTAAATGGGACGTTTAATCGCCATATTCCTGCTGCTGGCCTGGCCACTGAACGCCGAAGAAATTGTCGCCGATCTGTCGCAAAGCAGCGTCGGGATTACGGCCACGTTTGATGGTTCTGAAATTATGATTTTTGGTGCGATCAGCCGCTCGGCCCCGATCCCCGATGAGGGCCAGTTGCAGGTGATTGTCACCGTTGCCGGCCCGTCCGAGCCTGTGATGGTGCGGCGCAAGGAAAAAAAATTCGGCATCTGGGTAAATAGTGAATCCGTGTTGATTGACAACGCGCCCAGCTTTTATTCGATTTCCACAACGGCCCCGCTAAAAGAATCGCTGGCGGATTCTGCCGATATATTGCTAAAGGTCTCGATTCCGCGCGCGATTGCCTCGGTCGGTGCCCAGCTTGCCTCGGGGCAGGCGCAGGAATTTACCGAAGCCTTGATCCGCATTCGCACCGCTAACGGGCTTTATAATGTGCGCGAGGGTGCGGTGGAATTTATGTCTGACACCCTGTTTCGCACCTCGGTTAAATTGCCCTCAAACCTGACGGCGGGCGAATATACCGCCCGGATTTTAATCACCCGAAACAAGGCCGTCATTGATGTTTTTGAAACCAGGCTTGATGTTCAAAAGGTCGGGATTGGTCGCTGGCTTTATAATCTTGCGCATGAAAATGCAGTTTTATACGGGCTGATGTCGCTGTTCATCGCGATTTCAGCGGGCTGGGGTGCCTCGGCGGTGTTTCGCTATTTCAAATATTAAGAGCGGCGCATCATGCCTTTGAATTCAGATAGTTTGAACGCACCGATAATATGGCCGGTAATAAAATAACTGGCCATCCCCAAACTGACCAGTAAAATCAGCGCCAGATAGCGCCATGCACCTGCGCCAAACATCGGATTAAGCAGCAGCTGAGTGCCAATTAGCACAGCACCCATGACAACCGAGGCAACCATAATGCGCCAGATCCGGCGTCTGAAACGCGCATCAAACCGGGCCGAATTTCCCATGTTACGCGCGCCAAACCAGAGCAAAACAACCATGCCCCAACTGGCCAGCGTAACCCCGATGGCGGCCGCCAGATAGCCGATGATTGGGGCAAGACCGATGGCAATGGCCGCGTTAATTATCATGGCGACCAATGCGTAATAAAACGGACGTTTGGTGTCGGCGCGGGCAAAAAACAGCGGCTGATAGATTTTGTGCAAAACAAAGGCAGGCAATCCTAAACCATAGATTTGCAAGGCCGCGGCAGTGGCGGCGGTATCATCGGGGCCAAATTTTCCGCGCTGAAACAAGACCTCGATCAGCGGCAGCGGGATTATCACCAGCGCCACGGCCGCCGGAATTGTCAGCGCCAGCGCTATTTCACCGGCGCGTGAAAATGCGTCTTGGCCGCCGACCTCGTCTTTGGCTTGCAAACGGCGCGACAATTCGGGCAACAGCACGATGCTGATAGCAACGCCAACCACCCCCAACGGCAATTGATAAAGCCGGTCGGCATTATAAAGCCACGCAACCGCGCTATCGAATTGGCTGGCGACTTGGCGGCCGACCAGCAGATTTATTTGCACCACACCTCCGGCCAAGACAGCGGGGGCGGCGATGATGGCAAGGCGTTTTAAATCCGGCGTCCAAACCGGGCGGCGCGGGATCAGGGTAAAGCCCGCCCGCTTGGCCGCAACCCAGACCAACACCAGCTGTGCCACGCCGCCAAGCGGCACCATCCATGCCAGCAGCAGGCCGATGTCGGCCCCCAGCGCACCGCCCAAAGCCAGCCCGATGATAAAGATTGCATTCAGCAAAACAGGTGCGGCGGCGGCGGCCGTAAAGCGGCGCATTGCGTTCAGCACACCCGACAGCAATGCCGCCAGCGAAACAAATAAAATATAGGGAAAGGCAATGCGCCCGTAGGTCACCGACAGATCAAAGCGCACATCGCCGACAAAACCGCTAGCCATGGCCCAGACCAGCCACGGCATAAAAACCATCCCCGTTACGGTCAGGATAATCAGAATTGTGGCCAGCCCGCTAAACGCGTCGCGCGCAAAGCCGTGCGGATCATCATCTGCTTCGAGCTTTTTGGAAAACAACGGTATAAAAGCCATGTTAAACGCGCCCTCGGCAAAGAAGCGGCGAAACATATTGGGCAGCGAAAAGGCGATGATAAAGGCTTGTGCGGCCGGTCCTGTGCCCAGAAATGCCGCGATCATTACGTCGCGGGCAAAGCCCAGAATACGGCTTATCAGGGTCCAGGACCCCACGGTCATAAACCCGCTCATCATCCGATTTTTTGTAGCCATTATTCCTGCGCCCTTTTTGCCCCGGCTTTAACCGCCTCAAGCAGGCGATTTTTCAGGGCATCCTGTCTGTGTTGTTCGTGGAATTTAAGACCAAACATATCTTTGACATAAAACGTATCGACCACCTGCTCACCATAAGTCGCAATAACCGCGCTGGCGATGTAAACATTGGCGTCGGCCAAGGTTCGGGCCAGATCAAACAATAAACCGGCGCGGTCACGGGTGTCGACCTCGATGATGGTGTAAAGTTCACTGCCTTCGTTATCAAAGGTGATGGTGGTCGGCACCTTAAAGGCACGCTCGCGTTTTTTGATCTTGTCTCGGGTTTGCAGCGCATCGCGTGCGATCACCTCGCCTTTCAGGGTTTTCATGATCATGGCGCGCAGACGCTCCAGACGCGGGCCTTCATAAGGGCTGGCGTTATTATCCTGTATCCAGAAGGCCGATGTGGCGTGGCCGTCTTTGGTGGTATAAGTATTGGCGTCCACCACATTGGCCCCCACCAGCGCCAAGGCCCCCGCAAGCCGCGAGAAAATTCCGGGGTGATCGGCCAGTGCAAAACAGGTGCGCGTTGCGTCGCGCTCTTCGGAGGGGGTCAGGCTGATGGCAATTTCATCATCGGGCAAATCCTTTAACAGCTTGGCAAAAATCACATGGGCCGGGGTGCGAAGGCCCTGCCAGTAAGGGCTGTAATGGCGCTCGGTTTCGGTTTTCAGATCTTTTTTGCTCCAATTGGGCAGCGCGGCGCGCAAATTCTTTTTGGCCTCGACCTCGCGCGAGGTGCGGTTGAAGGCCTCGACCCCGTTTTCCAGAACCAGCCGAGTGTCGGCGTAAAGATTGCGCAACAACATCGCCTTCCAGTTGTTCCAGGTGTCCGGCCCAACCCCGCGAATATCGCAAACTGTCAGCACCATTAACAAATCCAGCCGCTCAACCGATTTCACCGCTTTGGCAAAGCCGCGAATGGTGCGCGGGTCGGTAATATCGCGTTTTTGCGCCACATCGGACATGCGCAGATGATTTCGCACCAGCCATTCAACCAGCTTGCATTCGGCCGGTTTCAGCCCCAGACGCGGGGCCACTTTCCGCGCGATTCTTGCGCCCAAAATCGAATGATCCTCGTCTTGGCCCTTGCCGATATCATGCAGCAACAAAGCAACATAAAGCACCTTGCGGTTCACGCCGGCTTTCAGGATGCCGCTAACAACGGGCAATTCCTCAAGCAGCTTTTCGCGCTCGATCTGGGCCAGGGTGGAAATGCACTGGATCGTGTGCTCGTCCACGGTGTAGGCGTGATACATGTTGAATTGCATCATTGCCACTATCGGCTCAAATTCGGGGATAAAAGCGGCCAGAACGCCCAGCTCGTTCATCCGGCGCAGCGCGCGTTCGGGGTTGCCATGTTTTAGCAGCAGATCAAGAAAAATGCGCCGCGCTTCTTTGTGGTTGCGCATATCATCATCGATCAGGTGCAAATTTGCGGCAACAAGGCGCATGGCATCAGGGTGAATTAAAACGCCGGTGCGCAAGGCTTCTTCAAACAGGCGCAGGATGTTTAACTTGTCGCTAAGAAAGGTTTTCTCGTCGGCAATATTAAGCCGGTTCTGCACGATTTTATAACCCGCCTTGGCCGGTTTGCGGCGGCGTAAAAACCGTAACAGGCGCGGCTCTTTTTTAACGTGACTGGCCTCAAGCGCGCTTAGAAAAATACGGGTCAGGTCGCCAACATGGGTGGCATGGCGAAAATAATCCTGCATAAAATATTCAACATCGCGCCGCCCGCCGTGGGTTTTATAGCCCATGCGCGATGCCACCTCGACCTGCAAATCAAAGGTTATCTGCTCGGTGGCGCGCCCCGCAATCAGGTGCAAATGGCAGCGCGTTGCCCATAAAAATTCTTCGGCCTTGGCAAAGCTGTCGTATTCGTCCTGACTGAAAAGCCCCAGCGTAACAAGCTGGGAAACATCGTCCACCCTGTGGATATATTTGGCGATCCAAAACAGAGATTGCAAATCGCGCAGACCGCCTTTGCCCTCTTTCACATTCGGCTCGACCATGTAACGCTGGCCGCCCTGTTTTTTGTGGCGCTGGCTGCGCTCCTCCAGCTTTGCCTCGATAAATTCAGAGGCCGTGCCGCGAAATAAATCCTGCCAAAGCGTTTCTTTCAACTCTTGGGCCAGCCTTGCATCTCCGGCCAGATAACGTTCCTCCAGCAGGGCGGTGCGGATGGTGAAATCTTCGCGGCCCAAGCGGATGCAATCCTTGATCGTGCGCGATGCGTGGCCGATTTTCAGGCGTAAATCCCACAGCATGTAAAGCATGGATTCAATCACGCTCTCGGCCCATGCCGTCATTTTATAGGGGGTCAAAAACAGCAGGTCGATATCGGAATGCGGTGCCATTTCGGCCCGGCCCGAGCCGCCGACTGCCAGCACCGACAAACGTTCGGCGGCCGTGGGATTGGACAGTTTATGCAGCCTGAGCGTTGCCACCTTAAAGACGGTTTCAACAAGGCAATCGGCCAGATAGGCATAAGATCGCGCGGTGCGATTTGCCGCAAACGGGTTTTGCGCAAAGGCCTTTGCGATCGCGTCATTGCCGACCTTGCGCGCCTGCAACAAATAACCCACGCTGGCGGCCCGAATTTCGCGCCCGTCTTTGGCCTCGTAAAAGGCCGCATCCAGTGTCTCCCATGCTTTTTCGGCATCGAAAATATCAATCGCCGGACAGATCAGCTTGTCCGGCGAAAACAGTGGGTTTTGCACATTCATCGCCCGGATCAGAAACCGGCGCCGCCAAAGCTGCGCGGCGCGGGGTCAATGATAAACGGTTGTTGGTTGCGGATTTCCGCAATGGCCAGGCCGCGTTGGTTGGTGCCGTCGGGCAGCAGCCGGAAAATACCGCTGGCACCGACAAAGCCGGATCCTTGGGTCAGGCCCGCTGTGGTCAGTGCATTTGATTTGCCAGATTGAACCAAAGCCCCGACAGCAGCAATCGCGTCATAGGCGATGCTGGCAATCGGCAGCGGCGTATTTCCAAATGCAGCATTATAGCGCGCGTTGAATTTGGTTGTCATGGCTGGGTCTGGCATGGCGTACCAGCCGCCTTGAACACCGGGCAATCCCAGCGTTGCGGGTGGAATGTCCCAGCGGGTTAACCCTATGAACTTAATCAGATTTTGATCGATATTATGGTCGGGCAACATTTGGGTCAACAATGGCAATGCGCCGGATGTATCTGATGTAAAAAATACAGCCTGCGCCCCTGAGTTTTGGATGGTTCTGGCCATTCCAGGCACCGCCGAGATTATGCCGCTTTGTGAAAATTCATAAGGCCCGATGCCAACGTGTGTTGCGCCATTTCTGTTAATAGCCTGCAAAACGGCGGCTTTGCCGGCTTCACCTGCGGGGGTTTGGGCGTGGATTACCATAATCTTGCTGCGGCCTTGTTTTTTCGCGTAGGCCACCAGCCGGTTGGCAGTGTTCTGGAAGGTATGGCCCAGAACGAAAACATTTCCACCGGCAATTGCGGTGTTGTTGGAGAATGCCAGCACGTTAACATTTCGTCCGGCAACAGCCACGCCAACGGCATTGGCGGCTTCGGCGTAAACCGGGCCAAGGATGATTTTGGCACCATCATTTACAGCCTGATGCGCAACATTGGCCGCCTGAGAGGCATTGCCGGCGGTGTTATAAACCCGCAGATCAATCTTGACGCCTTGCAAATCGGAAATTGCAAGTCGGGCTGCGTTTTCAAGGTTTTTGGCCAATAGGTTGTCGCCGGCATTGGCCGACCCTCCGGGGACCAATAATGCAACAGGCACGGGTTTTTTCGTGTTGATCGAAGCGCCGTTTGTGCTACCGGTCGTTGTGAGCGGTTGACAGGCGGCCAGCCAAAGAACAGCCAGTAAGGCAACTATCCGGCCTGTAATATTTCTGGATTTACTCAATAATGAAAACATAGGTTGATCCCCGCTCCCTTGCGCGTAATGATTCAAAGATGGGGCAAACCTAAGGGTTTGTGCAAAAATAGTAAACGCTTATGGAAGGGCCTAAATTGGTGAATTTCGAAAAAAAGCAACTCGTTGCCGGTTTATATTTCGTGGCAACGCCGATCGGGGCGGCCCGGGACATCACTTTGCGGGCGCTGGATATTTTGGCATCGGCCGATGTGATTGCAGCAGAAGACACCCGAACCTTGCGCCGTTTGATGGATATTCATGGCATCCCTTTGGCGGATCGCAACCTGATTCCCTACCATGATCATAACGGTGATAAAGTGCGCCCGCGCCTTATGCGCTTGCTGAAAGAGGGTAAATCAATTGCTTATGCCTCCGAGGCCGGAACGCCGCTTGTGGCAGATCCGGGGTTCGGGTTGGGCCGGGCGGTGATTGATGCTGGCTTTCTGGTGATTGGCGCGCCGGGACCATCGGCTGTAATCGCGGCCTTGACTGTTGCCGGGCTGCCTACCGACCGATTTTTCTTTGCCGGTTTTGCGCCAAATGCAACAGGGGCGCGCAAAAAATTCTTTGAAGAATTTGCAGAAGTGCCGGGAACGCTTGTTTTTTACGAATCACCTAAACGCGTTCAGGGAATGTTAGGGGATTTGGTGCAAACATTGGGCGGGCAGCGACAGGCAGCTGTCTGTCGCGAGTTGACAAAACGATTTGAAGAAGTATCGCGTGGTACGCTGGATGAATTAAGTGCCGCGTTTTCTGAACGTTCTGTGAAAGGTGAAATCGTTGTGCTGGTGGATAGGGCCCACCGCGAAACGGTTTCGGATCAATCTATGGAGGATGCTTTGCGGGATGCTTTGAAAACCATGCGGATTAAAGATGCGGCAACTCTTGTATCAGAAGCTTTGGGAATTAAACGGCGCAAAGTTTATCAGGCAGCGCTTGCTATGGAAAAGGAAAATGAATGACAGGACTTATATCATATCACGCAGGTTTAGCGGCTGAAGGTTCGGTGGAAAGACATTATGCGTCTTCTGGTCATAAAATTGCGCGTCGCCGCTGGCGTGGCTCTGGTGGTGAAATTGATCTAATTGCACGCGATGGCGATGGGTTGGTTTTTATCGAGGTAAAGAAAAGCAAAAATTTTGCCCGGGCGGCTGAACGGGTCTCGCGCCG
>CAYYXZ010000084.1:0-7713 GCA_964475715.1 uncultured Marinosulfonomonas sp.
AAGAGCCTAAAAGGGTCACTGTAAATCCAACCCATCAAAGCTTGGGACTAAACAGGTAGGTTATGATAATGGCCTTCAGCACATCAATAGCATCAGGAAGATCAGGAGGGAAAGCCATGGGCTTTAACTGTCAAATCCCGCCCTGACTGGCCCGCCTTACCGACCTGTGCAAAAGAGGCTCTGAGTCACTCTGCCCGTTGCCTGGCAAGGCATTGTTAAATGCCCGAGAAGGGACAGCGGGCGGATTCATTTCCAATGCCGTTACACGCCGCCAATCTAGGGTCAGGACCTATTAATCCTGCACTACTGGTTTGAGCAATTTTTTTGTGGGGAAGGCTTGTCGACGAAGGTAATCTGGTTGATTATCAAGGCGGTAAGCCGATGCCACGGGAAAAATCCGTCAAATCCGTTGGACGCTGTTTCCCCTTCATCTCAGTGGCTCGGGGAAATAGGACCAGTGGCGCAGGATTAATAGGTCCTGACCCTAGGCTTCATACCAACGCGGCGGGCCACCTCGTTCACGGTGACACCCGGAACAAGCGTTTCCGCAACCAGTTGACCCTTCACCGCGTCCGGCCAGCGCCGCTTGGTGAATAATATCTGGCGGAAAGTTTTTAACGGACCCACCGGCTATGAACCGATCTATCATCTTACCTTTGGTGCTCTTTATCATGATCTCAATGTATCAAGATTTGATGCAAAATCCCGGCCATATAATAACATATGATTTGATAGAAATTTTATAATCAAGGCCAGAAAATGCCTGATTTTGCCCGTCTGTATAGCCCGCATTTCATGAGACCCCTAATTGCAAGCAAGCATAAAGGGGTGCAAAATGCAGCAGATAAGTTTACGGCATTACTTTTCTATTGAAACAAATTTCAGCTTAAGCCAGATGAGCTTTCTAGAACTTATTCCCGATGCCTCGGGGTTTTGGCTATTGGGTGGTGCCTCGGCGCAAGGGGCTGTTAGCCGTGTTCACTTGTCAGAGGGCAGCGCCCTTGAAGCGGTGACGGTATCTTGGGACTTGGCACCGGCACTTGGCACAAGATTGGTTGACGGCTTAACTACGGTTTTAGGTGGGCAAACCTATTTACTAAGCCTCCAGAGCCTGACAGGAAATATTCTGCTGCAACAGCTGGATGATGAAGCTAACCCACAAACAACCACAACCTTGCAAACGGTATCTGGCCAGGCTCTACAATCAGCGCAAATAGAAATGATAACTGTGGCAGGGCAGGAATATATGGCAGTGGCCAATATCTCTGATCTAGGTCTTTCGCTATACCGAATTGAACCGGATTTTCAGCTGCAACAGATTAGCACGCTAACAGACACCGATAAATCAAGCGCCACAGGCATTAGTGATTTACAAGCCGTGCATATAGGAAATGCCAGCTATATTGTTTCGATCTCGGCCACTGAAAACGGCATGAGCAGCTATCTGGTTAATCCGGATGGCAGTTTGCAATTTGTCGACAACATTAATTCAAAAAGCGGTCTTTGGCTGACGGGGTTGTCTGCAATGTTGCAAATTGAACAGGATGGTGAAACCTTTTTAATTGCCACGGCGTCTCATAGCGGCACTTTGGCGGCTGTTCGCATAAACCCGCTTGGGGTGTTTTTTATTACCGACATTGTCAACGATAGCCGCGATACCCGTTTTGCCGGCGCTTCGGCGCTGGATAATTTTGAGGTGGGGGAGCGTGATTTTATCGTGGCCGGAGGTAATGATGGCGGTCTGAGCCTGTTTGAACTTATGCCTGGCGGGCAGCTGTTTCACCATCAAACCGTGGTGCAAACCGTAGACTGGAATATTGGTCCGATTCAGGAATTGCGTAGCGTTGTTTTAGGTAACGAGGTGCAGATTATCGTGTCGGGAACCGGACAGGCTGGGCTGGTGCAGCTGGTTTTACCTCTGGATAATCTTGGCAACCACATGATGGGCACTTCGGGGGCTAACCAGATTACCGGCGGGGCAAGGGATGATGTGTTGTTCGGTCAGCAAGGCAATGACCAGCTGATTGGCGGAGCGGGGGATGATATTTTATTTGCGGGCAGTGGATCGGACCAGTTGACTGGTGGATCCGGCGCAGATGTATTTGTTTTTTCTGCTGACGGCCAGTCGGATCAGATAACCGATTTTGAATTTGGCATTGATCGTTTGCATCTGGCGGATTGGGGGCGGGTTTATGATATTTCAGCCTTGCAAATCGATTCACGGCCAGGCGGCGCGATTATTCGCTGGCAAAACGAGGAAATTGGAATAACGATAGCCGGCAGCAGTGCTATCCAGATTTGGAGTATGGATGATTTTATTTTCTAAGGCTCCGCGTGCTGTAGCCGGGCGTGGCTGGCTGCTCTAGCGCATCCACGGCGGCATACTTCCTTGCATGATGTGCTGGTAATGCTCGATTGCCTTTCCTATCCGAGCGTAATAAAAAAATCGCCCTTGTTCCAAAACAACCCCCGATGTGCAAAGCCGTCGAAGTTGCTCTACAGAATGCGAGACAATTACAGCACCGGCACCCTGTAGGCGCTCTAGCAAAATTGCCTCGCTCTTTCGTTTGAAGGATTCATCGCCTACGGCTGTCACCTCGTCAATCAGATAGGTGTCAAAAGGCACAGCCATCGACATTGCAAAGGCCAAACGTGATTTCATACCCGAAGAGTATGTCCTGATTGGCAAATGGAAATGGGCACCAAGCTGTGAGAAGGTTTTGGTGAAATCCAGCATCTCGCCAGTATCCACACCGTAAATCCGGGCTACAAACTTAACATTTTGTGCACCGGTTAAATCGCCGTGGAAACTACCGGCAAAACCGACCGGCCATGAAATTGTACCATCCGAAATAATTTGGCCCCGATCCGGTGCCAAGGTGCCGGCAATCATTTTCAACATAGTGGATTTTCCAGCGCCGTTGCCCCCCATAAGGGCAACACTCTCATTGGTTGGAAAGGTGAAATTTATATTTTTGGCTACAATTTTTCTGACGCCGTTCAGACGGTAGGTTTTACTTAGGTTGCGCAGCTCGATCATAATACTGGTATACTTATTAGCGACGATCACGCAGGCTGTAGTAAATCAAAACACCTACGGACCAGATAATTAATAGAAAAATAGCAACGATTACAGAATTCAAAAACCGTTCAGGATAGCGCGAGCTTTGGGCCAGACTGGGTTTGGCGTAAGTCGCCAAATATCGGCTTTGGCGTTGGGACTCGGCCCGGGCTGTATCCAGAAGGGTCTGGGTTGCCAGATGGGCCTGTTGTGCGTATTCAACCTCGACGGCCAGGTTTTCAAACTCCCCGACCAGAGTGGAATAATCTTTTCTGCCGGATGTTGTGGCGTTAATCCTGAATTTCTGACGCTCTTTTTCTATCAGCTTTTCGATCACCGCAATCCGGCGGTTTCCTTGCTCTATACGCGGATCATTCGGGCGCGAGGTTTCTTTCAGCAGGGTTAAGTCGATAAAAATTTCGGCAAGCTGGGCTTCAAGAGAATTAAGCAAGCCCATCTGGCCCTGTATATTCGATAAAGGATCGATAATGCGGGTTTCCGAGCGAAACAAAGTCATTCTCTGACGCGCCAATTTAAGCCGAGACAACGAAAGTTTTAGATCTTCTTCAGCATATTTGGTTGCATCACTGCGTGCAATATCCGAGAGCTCATTGATAAGTTTCGAGGATTCCTCGATAATTACCCGGGCGATTTTCCGGGCATCTTCGGGCCGAAAGGCCATTACACGCAATTCAATCAAGCTACCGCCGGATACCTGGCTGATTTTAACCATCCTTTGCCAGTATTCTACCAGATCTTCGAATTTTTTAGACGGATCATAAGCAAAAAATGGATCGTTATCCGGAACAGAATAAATAGCGACCAGATCTATGCGGTTAGTGACCCGTTCAACCATTGTCTGGCTTTGGATGAATTTATATAGAATGTCGGTATCAGATGAACTGGAGCTGCCTGAAAAAGCGGACAGGCCGCCCAAAAGGTTTTGAGCGCTGCTAATATCCGCCGAGCGCACTGTGAAGCCAACATAGGATGCATATTGGTCATGGGCCATAGCGTAAAGATAATAGATGGTCCCCGCCAGTGGAGCCAACACAATAAAAACAAAGCTGAAAAGAATACCGTAATGGCGCCTCTGGGCCTTTGCTTTTGGCACATGTGGCGGGACCGGCCTCTTTGCAGTGGATTCAGCTGCTTTGGGGCCGGGTGTTTTGGGAGCCGGGCCTTTAGCGGCATCGAGGGGCGGGGTCTGTGCTATGGGGTTGTCCTCCAGATCGGCAGTTGTCCTATACAGAGTAGTGGAATTTTACGCCTCGCAATGCAAGCGCAATACTCTTAGGATAAAGAGATTCGGGCAAAGAGATGCAGATTTCTATACTTATTATCTGCCGATACCCTTTAGATTATTGTGAGCTTTTACCAAGATGACAAGATCAGTGCCAAAACGAAGCTTTGCAATTTCGCGCTCGGTTATGGCTCTGGTTTTACGAGAGATGTCGTCGACTTACGGGCGCTCACCGGGGGGGTATGTCTGGGCTATTGTAGAGCCGGTTGCCGGTATTGCAATATTTACACTTGCGTTTAGCTTTCTCGGGTTTCCACCACCTCTGGGCATGAGCTTTGCGTTGTTTTTTGCTACGGGTTTTTTGCCGCTGGCAATGTATCAGGAGCTGGCGGTTAAGGTGGGTATGGCAATCCAGTATTCAAGGCCGTTATTGGCCTATCCCAATGTGACCTATATTGATGCTATTTTCGGGCGGGTTGTATTGAGTGTTCTGACCCAGGTTGTGGTTTTCTTTATTATTGTGGCCGGAATAATCCTGCTTGAAGATTTAAACCTTGTTATTAATTATGTTGATATTGTCCGGGCTTTTGCAATGGCCATAGCGCTTGGAGTAGGGGTTGGGCTGGTTAATTGCCTGTTGATGAGCATGTTTCCAATCTGGCGATTTGTCTGGGCTGTATTAAATCGGCCGATGTTTATTGCGTCTGGTGTTTTATTTCTGATTGATGACCTTCCAGAAGACATGCGTAACCTGATTATGCTGAACCCGGTGGCGCATGTCGTCTCGATGATGCGTTCGGGGCTTTATGGAACCTACGAGGCACCTTATGTGTCCGAGGTTTATGTTTATATGGTTGCCGGTATTCTAAGCGTTTTAGGGATGATTTTGCTACATCGTTATCACAGAATTATTCTGGATGAAGGTTGATAAATGCAAAACCGGTTGCCTGTTAAGGAGGGTATTGTTATTGGGTGGACATGCTCATAAGAATTTTAATTAAATAAACTTGAAAATTAAAAACTATCGGGATTACAAGCTATTATCAGGGCAAACAATCAAAGCAGTAAAACCGGTCAGAAGGTGAAACAATGACAGTAAGTAAAGGTGGTCTTTTGGTTAGGGCTTCTAGGTTTCTGCGCGTTCTGTTTTTAAATTCCAACGAGCGAAAATTTTTAAAGGTTGCTAAAAAATCCAATTTATTTGATCCGGTTTATTATTGTGGTGCCTATCCTGCTATTCACAAATATTTTCATCACGTGCCGCTTCGCCATTATATAGTTTATGGTGAAACGCGTGGTTTTCGCCCCAATCCCGATTTTTTACCCAGTGCCTATTTACGTTATAATCCTGATGTTGCCAAAAGCGGGGTTTCGCCATTCTATCATTATTTGACCGGCGGCCAGAAAGAGGCGCGCATTTATAAAGAACTGCCCAAGGTCGAGGAGTTGCCGCAGGGGGCAGCGCCTGTGCTGAAATTTGATCCACAGCGTAAAATTTCCCGTTTTGCTGTGGTTGCACATATTTATTACCCTGATTTATGGCCTGAATTTGCCGAACGTTTTGCCAGTCTCTCGATTGATTATGATCTTTATATCACCCTGACATATCGCGGTGACGAAACCGAAGAACTAATGGCCGATATCCACGCGCAATTTCCACAAGCCTTTGTAAAGACGTTGGAAAACAGGGGTCGTGATATTTTACCATTTATGAGCTTGCTAAATGCCGGCGCTCTTGATGGTTATGAGGCCGTTTGCAAAATCCATACCAAAAAATCTCCGCACCGCGAAGATGGCGCGCATTGGCGCAAGCATCTGATCACGGGGGTTCTGCCCCAAGAAGGTCTTGATCGGCTGCTGGATAATTTTCTAGGCAGTAACAAAACGGCTTTCTGGGTGGCGGACGGGCAGCATTTCACGGATACTAAATGGTGGGGATCCAATTTTGAAATGACCCGGGATGTATTGCGCCGAATTGAGGTTGAAATTGATTTTGATGATCTCTCGTTCCCGGCCGGTTCGATTTACTGGCTGAAGCCCTTGATGCTGGGCTTGCTGAAATCCTTGCACTTAAATGCAGAGCAGTTTGAAAAAGAAACAGCTCAGGTAGACGGCACCTTGGCCCATGCATTAGAGCGCAGCATGGGGATGTTGGCAATGTCGGCAGGTTGTGATGTGGTCCAGACCACCCAGCTGGCTGATTTTGCGCCCGACCCTGCCGTGATGTCCCCGTCTTATACCAGTGCATTTTATTTGCCGCAGTTTCACCCGATTGCGCAGAATGACGCATGGTGGGGCAAAGGCTTTACCGAATGGCGCGGCGTGGTAACAACAGCGCCGTTTTTTCCGGGTCATAATCAGCCGCTGTTGCCATCTGATCTGGGGTTTTATGATTTACGCATCACCGAGGTCATGGGCCAGCAAGCCGCCTTGGCCAAAGAGGCCGGGGTAGATGCTTTTTGTGTTTATCATTATTGGTTTGACGAACAGCGTCTGCTGGAAGCTCCGCTTGATCGGCTGCTGGAACGTCCCGAGATTGATTTTCCTTTTTATCTTTGCTGGGCCAATGAAAGCTGGCGGCGCAATTGGGATGGTCTTTCGGGAACTGTGCTGATGCAGCAGAGCTATGCAAAGGGGTTTGAAAAAAAGCTGGTCAAAGACAGCCTGCCTTACATGCGTGATCCGCGCTATCAACGCCCTGACGGCACGCGCCCCAGATTTGTAATCTACCGCCCTGACGATATGCCTGATCCGGCAGCCAGCATTAAAAATATGCGTAAAGCCTGGCGCGATTTTGGCATTGGAGAGGTTGAATTGGGGGCCGTGTGTTTTCATATTGATGGCGAAAATCCGGTGGCGGATGATCTGTTTGACTTCTGGATTGAAATGCCGCCCCACGGTATTGTCGGCGCTGATGATTATTTATTTGGCGGCCCTGATGGCAATAAACTGGGCCGCAAACTGCATCCTGAATTCAAAGGACTGGTTTATGATTATACCAAGGTTATCAAAACCTCGGTTTCAACAAAATATGTCTCGGGGCTGCCTGAAAATACAATTTGCGGGGTGATGCCAAGCTGGGACAATACGGCGCGGCGTGGCCTGAATGCCCATATGGCCTATGGTGCAAATCCCGGGCGGTTTGATTATTGGCTGAAACAAATCGCCGAAAACAGGCTACCAAATTCATATCGCAACGAGCTGTTTTTAAATGCCTGGAATGAATGGGCTGAAAAGGCCGTGTTAGAGCCTAGTATAAAATATGATAATCTGTATCTACAGGTACTTAAATCCAGAATCGCATCTGATAAACAAAAGCAGGGTTAAAATATGTCAAAGGTCGTAATTCACATTGGCACCCATAAAACGGCCACCACGACGATACAGGATACATTTTACGCAAACAGCG
>CAYYXZ010000085.1:0-7659 GCA_964475715.1 uncultured Marinosulfonomonas sp.
GATCATCCGTTTTCGATTGAATGGCAACCTTATCAGCTAAACCCGCAAATGGCCGCAAACGGCATGGATCGGCGCGAGTATCTGGAGCTGAAATTCGGCGGCAAGGACGCCGCGGTCAAGGTTTACGCACAAATCGCCGAAAAGGCCCAGGACGCAGGGTTGCAAATTGATTTCGGGGCGGTAAAGCGCACTCCGAACACGATCAACGCGCATCGGCTGATCCATTGGTCCGCGGTTGAGGGACGTCAGGCATTTGTGGTTTCGGCGTTGTTTAAGGCTTATTTTACCGAGGGGCGCGATATTGGTGCCAATGCGGTTCTTTGTAATATTGCCGACGATTCGGGCATGGACGCCGACATGGTTGAACGCCTGCTGGCAACCGACGCCGACATCGCCGAGATCAAAGCGCGTGATGCCCACAGTCGTCAAATTGGCGTAACCGGAGTGCCGACATTTATTGTCGCCAATGAAAGGGTTTTGAGCGGCGCGCAACCGGCGCAATTATGGGGGCAGGTGATTGTCGAGCTAAATGAGGCGATAAATAGCGAACGGGATATTTAATGTTTAGCGCGCCCAAAACACCGCTTAAAAAACCTGAATTTGTGGCCGTGATTGCAATGTCTTTTGCCACGATTGCCTTTTCAATCGACGCCATGCTGCCCGCGATGCCCCAAATCGGCCAAGCCCTGACGCCGGATAATCTAAACCGCGCCCAACTGATTGTGACCAGCTTTCTTTTGGGGCTGGGGCTGGGCACGTTTTTCACCGGCCCGCTGTCAGACGCCTTTGGCCGGCGGCGGGTTTTGCTGGGCGGTTACGGCATTTACATCATCGGCTCGCTTTTGGCGCTTATTGCCGGATCGCTCGAGCTGATGCTGGCGGCACGATTTGTGCAAGGCATCGGCGCGGCCGGCCCGCGCGTGGTGGCGGTGGCGATTGTGCGCGACCGTTATTCTGGGCGCCAAATGGCACAAATGATGTCGTTTGTGATGACGGTTTTCATGCTGGTGCCTGTGATCGCGCCCAGCATCGGTGCGATTATCATCGCGCTGGCCGGTTGGCGGTCGATATTTGTGTCCTTTGTGGTTTTTGCGCTGATTTCCAGCAGCTGGTTTGCCCTGCGCCAACCCGAAACCCTGCCCGTGCCCAAGCGGCGAAAATTCAAAATGTCACTGCTGTGGGCCGGCACCAAAGAAGTGCTGTCAAACCATGTGGTCAGAATTTCGATTGCGGTGCAAACCTTGCTTTTAGGGGTGCTTTACGGGCTATTGGTCAGCGCGCAACAGGTGCTGGATATCAGCTTTGATCGGGGGGCAGAATTTCCGCTCTGGTTTGGGGCGGTTGCGATAATTGCAGGCATATCAGGCATCGTGAACGCAAAGCTGGTTCTGCGGTTTGGCATGCGGATTTTAGTGCGGATTGCGCTGGTAAGCGTGATTATCGTTACGTTTTGTGTTGGCAGCCTGTTTTGGTTGGGAGCGGTGGCGGACTGGTTTTATTTTCCGGCTTTTATAATGTTCATGACCGCGGTGTTTTTCATGATCGGCATGACGCTGGGCAATCTGAACGCCATCGCAATGGAGCCTTTGGGCCACATGGCCGGCATGGCCGCATCCATCATCAGCGCCATTTCTACGGTGCTGGGTCTGGTGATTGCGGTGCCGCTGGGGTTGTCATTTGATGGCACACCTTTGCCGCTGGTTATTGGGGTGTTTTTCTGTGTAACCGTGGCGCTGGGTTTAATGCATTTTATTCGCCATGAGCCGGTTTAAGAGATTTTATGCCTGCGGCGCGGATATTTATTGAACAATAATAACGGGTTACTTTTCGGCTTTGACCTTTTTGGCCTCGATCACTTTTTGAGCCAGATCGCGCGCAATGGCGTAGGCGCCTTTAACCTTGTCCGCCGCTTTGGTCCAATCGCGCCGGATCACGATTTTGGTTCCCTTCACCAAGGCCAGCCCGCGCTGATCGTTAATAAATTCAACCAAACCGGCGGGTGAGGCAAATTTATCGTTGTGGAACTGGATCGTCGCACCTTTTGGCCCACCGTCAAGACGCGCAATTCCGGCCCGTTTGCACATGCCTTTGATGCGCACAACCAGCAGCAGTGAGTTAACCTCTTTTGGCAACGGCCCGAAGCGGTCAATCAACTCGGCGGCAAAACCCTCAAGTTCGACCTTGGTTTTAAGGCCCGACAGGCGGCGATAAAGCCCAAGGCGCACATCCAGATCGGGCACATAAACATCAGGGATCAACACAGGCACGCCCAGATTAATCACCGGAGACCACTTGCCCCCATCATCGGGAAGGCCGATTTCACCCGATTTAATCTTACCAATCGCTTCTTCCAGCATTTGTTGGTAAAGCTCATAGCCCACTTCGCGCATCTGGCCCGATTGCTCGTCGCCCAACAAGTTGCCCGCGCCACGAATATCCAGATCTTGGCTGGCCAAAGTAAAGCCCGCCCCCAGACTATCCAGACTGGCCAGCACCCGCAGCCGTTTTTGCGCCGTGGCGGTTAATTTCAGGCGCGGTTTTGTGGTCATGTAAGCATAAGCACGGGTTTTAGAGCGCCCGACCCGGCCCCTGATCTGGTATAATTGCGCCAGCCCAAACATATCGGCGCGGTGCACAATCATGGTATTGGCGGTGGGAATATCCAGACCGGATTCAACGATGGTGGTGGCCAAAAGCACATCGTATTTGCCATCATAAAACGCGTTCATCCGGTCATCCAGCTGCCCCGCCGCCATTTGGCCATGGACGCAAACGTAAGAAACCTCGGGCACATGATCTTGCAAAAAAGCCTCGATTTCCGGCAAATCCTTAACCCGCGGCACCACAAAAAATGACTGCCCCCCGCGGTAATGTTCGCGCAACAAAGCCTCGCGCAGCATCACGGCGTCAAATTCACTAACGTAGGTGCGAATGGCCAGACGATCGACCGGAGGCGTGCCGATGATCGACAGATCGCGCACGCCCGATAGCGACATTTGCAACGTGCGCGGAATCGGCGTGGCGGTCAGGGTTAAAACATGCACGTCAGATCGCATTTCCTTCAGGCGCTCTTTGTGGCTAACACCGAAACGCTGTTCCTCGTCGATTACCAACAACCCCAGTTCTTTGAAACGCACAGATTTTGCCAGCAATGCGTGGGTGCCAATCACGATATCTACCGTGCCACGCGACATGCCGTCGCGGGTTTGCACGGCTTCTTTTGCGCTAACAAAACGCGATAAGTGACCGATTTCAATTGGAAATCCGCGAAACCTGTCAACAAAAGATTTGTAATGCTGGCGCACCAAAAGCGTGGTTGGCGCAATCACCGCCACCTGTTGGCCCTGCATAGCGGCAACGAAGGCCGCGCGCATGGCGACCTCGGTTTTACCAAAACCCACATCGCCGCAAATCAACCGGTCCATCGGATGACCCGAGGCCAAATCGGCCAAAACATCCTCAATCGCCGAAAGCTGATCGTCGGTTTCCTGATAGGGAAAACGGGCTGAAAATGCCTCCCAGGCGTGGTGTTCGGGCTGTATGATTTGGGCGCTGCGCAGCGCGCGCTCGGCGGCCAGCCGGATCAGTTTTGCGGCCACCTCGCGAATACGTTCGGTTAATTTTGCCTTTTTGGCCTGCCACGCACCGCCGCCCAGTTTATCCAACAATCCGGTTTCATGGCCAAATTTTGACAAAAGTTCAATGTTTTCAACGGGTAAAAACAGACGATCACCGCCGGCATATTCCAGCGCAATACATTCATGCGCCGCCCCCATGGCCGTGATGGTTTCCAGCCCCCGATAAATTCCGACCCCGTGATCCACATGCACAATCAAATCTCCAACCGACAAACTTTGGGTTTCGGTCAGAAAATTTTCGGCCCGACGCCGACGTCGGGGGCTGCGAATTAAACGATCGCCCAAAACATCCTGCTCGGAAATCACCGTAACGCCATTTCCTTCGAAACCATGCTCCAGCGCCCAAACCACCAGATTAACACCATCGCCCAAATCGCGCGCATCGTTTATCTGGCGCAAAGCCAGCTGACCCTCATCGGCAAGCAGCCCCGCAAGACGTTCGCGCGCCCCATCCGAATAGCTGGCCACAACCACGGGACCCGCCGGTTTTTTAACATCAATGTAGTCAGATAAGGCCTTGAATAGGTTTACATCTTTCTGCTGTCTCTCCAAAGAAAAGTTGCGCCCGATTCGTCCGCCCGCATCCATCACACCAAAGCCTGTGCTTTGGGGAAGCGGGTTTATTTGCACCACACGGCGGCTTGAAATTGCGCGAATCCAAGCGGCATCATCCAGATAAAGCAACGCGGGCGGGCACGGTTTATAAACCGAATCCATCCGGTTTTTGGCCGACATCGCCATTTTTCGAGTCTCATATTGATCCTCGATCGCCTCCCAACGGGCAAGTCGCGCAGCCGTAATTTGATCATCCAACATCACGGTTGCATCGGGTAGATAATCAAACAAACATTCCAGTTTTTCGTGAAAAAACGCCAGCCAATGCTCTGCGCCCTGATGTTTTCGCCCCGCACTTATCGCCTCGTAAAGCGGATCATCCGACCCGGCCGCGCCAAATTCAATCCGGTAATTTTGCCGAAACCGGGTGATGGCGCTTGCGTCCAGCACGATTTCCGAAACCGGAGCCAGCTCGATTTCGTTCAGTTTTTGGGTAGTGCGCTGGGTTGCCGGGTCAAAATGGCGCGCCCCGTCCAGCACATCGCCAAACAGATCCAGCCGCACCGGACCACCCTGACCACCCGCCGACAGCGGTGGATAAATATCGATGATGCCACCGCGAATCGCATAATCGCCCGGCTCAAGCACCGTCGGCGTTTGCACATAGCCCATGCGTGTCAAAAAGTCGCGCAAGGCCGCTTCGTCAATCCGATCACCCACCCGCGCCCGAAAAGCCGATTTTTTCAACAATTCACGGGCCGGAAGACGCTGGGTGGCGGCGTTTAACGTGGTTAACAGGATGAATTTTGTCGGCATTCCATGCGCCAGAGCCGCAAGTGTGGCCATGCGCGCGGCCGAAACATCGGCGTTGGGCGAGGTGCGATCAAACGGCAAACAATCCCAGGCCGGAAAGTTCAGAACCAACGCATCGGGGGCATAAAAGCGCAAAGCCGCCTGCATCGCCGCCAGCCGTTTATCATCGCGCGCAATGTGCAGCACGGGACAGTTTGCGCGCGCCAGCTCGGTGGCTAAAAGATGCGCATCAAAGCCTTCGGGCGCCCCGCCAAGGGTGATGTGATCGGGGTTTACCATTTAAAACGTCTTTCTTTTGGCGTTAAGCACCAAGCCCGCCGATTGACATATTCTGGAACATTCCAAAGATAGAAGTGATAAAAATAGACACCATTCCAATGAGTTGCGTGATGAACCTGTGCCTTGTCAGGCGTTTTCTTAATGCTTCACCTAGTATATTTTCCCGCGTAATTATGCGTGCAGTCGACAGTGACATCAACCCGACAATCACCATCGGGAAACTTAGTAAAAATACAGCCTGAGCGAATTCGACCCAGTAATAAAATCCGAGCAACCCCAGCAGCGTTAGCAAAAAACAACCCAACCCAATGATCCACATACCCGAAACCTCGGCAATATGAAGCAGACGGTTGGCGTTGATGCGCACCATGTCCTCCAGATCAATTTCGGCCTGCCCGCCTTTGCGCCGCGCCCGTTGCACCATATCAAATGGCACCCCGATCACCCAGTGGCTGGCCGTTGACCAAAGCAGTGCAAGCGCAATCCAATACCACAGATTCGAGAATGACCGTAAATCGATCAATTCAAGCACAAGATCATACCATTCCACGTAAATTTCCCTCTAATTCGCTCTATTTTTGTCTTTGACGCACATTATCGTCGCTTTACGCCAATTCCCACCCTTGAGAAGATGTATTTTCCATGTATCAAGATAAGCAGCCAAATAAAAAGAGGTAATTATGCAGCCCGTCCAAGCCAGTTTTCCCGCCAGCCGTTTACGCCGCACCCGCCGCACAGACGCTTTGCGCGCGCTTTGTCAGCAAAACCACCTTTCGGTTCATGATCTGATCTGGCCGATCTTTGTGGTCGAGGGCAATAATATCCGCCAACCGATCGCCTCCATGCCCGGGGTTGAGCGCCTGTCGATTGATCTGCTGATCGAGGCCGCGCGCAAGGCCCATGATCTGGGCATCCCGGCGATTTGCATCTTTCCCTACACCGATCCGGCCAAAAAAACCGATTGCTGCCGTGAGGCCTGGAATGCCGATAACCTGTCAAACCGCGCTATTTCCGCGGTAAAATCGGCCGTGCCCGAAGTGGCAATTATGACCGATATCGCGCTTGACCCTTATAATTCGCAAGGCCATGACGGGATTGTAAAGGACGGCCTGATTGTAAACGATGAAACGGTCGAAGCGCTGGTGAAAATGGCTGTGGCACAGGCCGCTGCGGGGGCCGATATTCTTGGCCCCAGCGACATGATGGATGGACGCATTAAAGCCATCCGCCAAGCCGTTGAAGTGCAGGGATATAAAGACATTTCGATCATGGCATATTCGGCCAAATACGCCAGCAGTTTTTACGGGCCGTTTCGCGATGCTGTCGGGGCCAGCGCGGCGTTGAAGGGCGACAAGAAAACCTATCAGATGAACCCGGCCAATTCGGATGAGGCCCTGCGCCAGATCCAGCGCGATTTATCCGAAGGCGCCGATATGGTCATTGTCAAACCCGGCCTTGCCTATCTGGATATCTGCCAGCGGGCAAAGTTGCAATTTGGCGTGCCGACATTTGCCTATCAGGTCTCGGGCGAATACGCGATGATCATGGCCGCGGCCCAAAACGGCTGGCTGGATGGCGATGCGGTGATGCTGGAAACCATGATGGCCTTTCGCCGCGCCGGCTGTGACGGGGTGCTGACTTATTTCGCACCGCGCATCGCACAAGCCATAAACGGCTAAATCCGCAATAATGCGCTTAAGGTCGATAACAATGGATGACACCAGCCGCCCCTTGCCTTATACTGCTCGCAAGGATCGGCCAAATAAGGTCGGCCAATTTCTGGCAGTTACAGGCACAATAACCACAAAGGGGTTTATCCCATGAGCAAACTCACCAGCCCATTTCTTACGCGCAGGCTTTTCGTTGCAGGCGTTTTGGCGACAACCACAGCGGCTTGCGGCAATGGTGTCGGCAGCCGCGGCAGCGCAAAAATCGACGCCCGCGTTGCCTCGACATTAAACACATTGCACAGCCGCTATCCCGGCACGCTTGAGTTAAAAGAAAAATCGCACGGCATGCTGGTAATGCCGCTGATCACCAAGGCCGGCTTTGGACTTGGCGGATCATTCGGGCGCGGCGCATTGCTGGTCAATGGGGTGACGGTTGATTACTATTCCAGCACCTCGGCCAGCTTTGGCTTGCAAATTGGCGCACAACAGTTTTCGCATGTGCTGTATTTCATGACCCAGCCCGCTTTGGAAGATTTTCGCCGCAGCTCGGGTTGGGCCGCCGGTGCCGATCTGGAATATGCGGTAAATGACCGGGGCGGCAACATCAGCGCCGAAACCACAACAGCCCTTTCACCGGTGATTGCGGTAATTTTTGGCCAGGCGGGTCTGATAATCGGGGCCACGCTCGAGGGCACAAAATACAC
>CAYYXZ010000086.1:0-3282 GCA_964475715.1 uncultured Marinosulfonomonas sp.
CCAGTGAATCCAGAAAGAAACCAAAGAACTCGGGGCCACCCAGAAAAGCGGTGCTTTGCTCGACCCACAGATTGCCGCCCTGGGGAATGCCCACATCCAGCTTCTTGATGTCGGACCCCCACATCAGATCGCCAAAACCTTCCATGAAATAGGCCAGTCCGATGGTGGCCATGAACAGGATGATCGGATCTTGGTTGACCAGATGTTGTAGCACCAGTTTTTCTACCAAAATCGCAAACAATATCATCACCAGCGCAGCCAGCAAAATCGCCAGCAGCGCAGGCACCGTCCAGCCAAAATAGTGAATATTCGTGCCAAAAATTGCGTTGATCAGATGGGCAAACGGGATCTGGCCATTCTGGATCCCGACCAAAGTCAGGGCCGCAAACAGCGCCATCACGCCTTGGGCATAGTTGAAAACACCCGAGGCCTTGAAAATCAGAACAAAGCCCAGCGCCACCAGTGAATACATCACCCCGGTCATCAACCCGTTCAAAAAAACCTCGACGCCAAAATAAAAACCAGCTGACATTATATACGCCCCTTTTTTAGTAAATCAGTCATTGCTCACCCCCAGATAGGCATCAATCACGTCCTGATTGGCCAAAACTTCGGCCGGCGTGCCATCGCCGATTTTTTTGCCGTAATCCATCACCACAACACGGTCGGAAATATCCATCACCACCCCCATGTCATGTTCGATTAGTGCAATTGTGGTGCCGTATTCTTCGTTTACCGACAGAATAAAGCGGCTCATGTCCTCTTTTTCTTCGACATTCATGCCCGCCATCGGCTCGTCCAGCAGCAGCAATTGCGGCTCGGCCGCCAATGCGCGCCCCAGTTCAACCCGCTTTTGCATCCCGTAAGGCAGCCGCCCGACCGGAGTTTTGCGAATGGCCTGAATTTCCAGAAAATCAATAATTTCTTCAACCTTTGCGCGGTGTTCTTCTTCTTCGCGCGCCGCCTTGCCCCACCAGATTGCCTGGGCCAACATTCCGGTTTTCATCTTGGTCAAACGGCCCGTCATGATGTTATCCAGCGTGCTCATACCCTTGAATAACGCGATATTTTGGAATGTGCGCGCGACACCCTGCTGGGCCACCTTATAAGGTTTCATCACAGGGCGTTTTGCGCCACGAAACCAGACTTCGCCTTCTTGCGGGGTGTAAAAGCCGGAAATCACATTCAGCATCGACGATTTTCCCGCACCGTTAGGGCCGATAATGGCGCGAATTTCGCCCTCATGGATATCAAAGCTGATATCCTCAATCGCCACCACACCGCCAAAACGCAGGGTGATGTTTTTCATCTCCATCACAGTGCCGCCGATTTGGCGCCCGTCCTCGGTCATGTAGCCAACCGTGGCATTTTCAGTCATCGTATTCATTGCGCCGCCACCTTTTGATTAACCGCAACCACCGCCACATCGCGAATTTCCAACGTGGCCGAAATCGAGCCTTTGCGCCCGTCCTCGTAGGTTACTTCGGTTTCGGTGTAGATTTCGGATTTGCCGCCATAAAGCGCATCCAGCAGATCGCTGAATTTTTCGGCCACAATTTTGCGCCGCACCTTGCGCGTGCGGGTCATTTCGCCGTCATCCGCATCCAGTTCCTTGTGCAAAATCAAAAACCGGCTAATCTGGCAACCCGACAACATTTCATCAGACGCCACAGATTTATTCACCTCGTGGACAAAGCCGGCAATGGTGTCGTAAACCTGCGGATGCCCGGCCAATTCCTGATAGGAGGCATAGGCCACATTGTTGCGCTCGGCCCAGTTGCCCACCGCCGTCAGATCAATGTTAATAAATGCGGTGCACATGTCACGATCAGCACCAAACACCACGACTTCCAGAATGTCGGGGTAAAATTTCAGTTTGTTTTCAACGAATTTCGGCGCAAACATTTGGCCATCGGCCAGTTTTCCCACATCTTTGGCCCGATCAATAATCCGCAAATGCCCGCTGGTTTTTTCGATAAAACCGGCATCCCCCGTGGCCACCCAACCATCAGCATCCTTGGTGTCGGCCGTGCTGTCGGGGTTGTTGAAATATTCCACAAACACACCGGGCGAGCGGTAAAAAATCTCGCTGTTATCGGCAATCCTGATTTCAACATCCGGTGACGGCACCCCGACCGTGTCGGCGCGAACTTCGCCATCGGGCTGCTGGGTGATGTAAACCGTGGCCTCGGTTTGGCCGTAAAGCTGCTTTAAATTAATCCCGATAGAGCGGTAAAATTCAAACAATTCAGGCCCGATCGCCTCGCCTGCCGTATAACCAACCCGCACCCGGCTAAGGCCAAGTGTGTTTTTCAGCGGGGCGTAAATAAATAAATTGCCCAAAAAATAGTTAAACTTGTCGCCAAAGCTCACGTCTTTGCCATCCAATATAGCCGGTCCAACCTTTTTGGCCACACCCATGTATTTCCTAAACAACCATTTTTTAAACCGCCCGGCATCCTCCATCCGGATCATCACGCTGGTCAATTGGCCCTCAAAAAACCGCGGCGGAGCAAAATAATAAGTCGGGCCGATTTCACGCATATCGGTCATCATGGTGTCGGCCGATTCAGGGCAATTGACGCAAAATCCGGTCCAATACGCCTGCCCGATCGAGAAAATAAAATCACCCACCCAAGCCATCGGCAAATAGGCCAGAACCTCGTCACCCGCTTTCAAATCATCAAATTCGCTAGAGTTTTTCGAGGTCGCAATCACGTTGCGATTGGACAAAACCACGCCCTTGGGCTTGCCCGTCGTGCCGGATGTATAAAGCATCACGCAGGTGCTATCCATGTCCAGCCGCGCCCTGCGGGCGATTAATTCGGGCATAAATTCATCGCGCGCCCCGTGGCCCTGCTGCTGAACATGGTTATATTGGTGCAGGCGGGTGTGATCGTATTTGCGCAATCCGCGCGGATCGATATAAATCATATGCTCGAACTGCTTCAGATCTTGCTGAATTTCGATGACTTTATCGGCCTGTTCCTGATCTTCAACCACGATAAAACGCGCGCCACAATGGGCCAGAACATATTGCGTTTCCTCGGTATTGGCCTCGTGATAAAGCGGCACCGGAATCGCCCCGACAGATTGCGCCGCAACCATTGCCCAATAAAAATATGGCCGGTTTTTCCCGCTAATGGCAACAAAATCGCCCTCGTTAATGCCAAGATTCAAAAACCCGAGCGCCAGATTTTCAACTTCTTGCGCCACCTCGGCCCAATTCCAGCGCTGCCAGATACCGTATTCTTTTTCGCGGTAAGCCGCCTTGTCACCAAA
>CAYYXZ010000086.1:3382-7622 GCA_964475715.1 uncultured Marinosulfonomonas sp.
GGCCCAATCACGTCAGGCGATTCTATATTTATCAGCCTGACCTGATTTGTCTGAAGGTCAATTTATTCTTAACTTTTGCGCAATCCTTACAAATTGTAACAACTCTTTTAGAAACCTTTCACTGGCCTGCGTCTGATGATAGCGTTTGATCAAAGGAAAGCAGCCATGGGTATTTCAAGCGCAAAATCCGAAAGCCTGACTCGCGCGGGCTTGAACCTGATTGGTCAGGCCCTGTCGATTTACGACAGCGAGCTGCGTTGCGTTCGGGTGAACCGCCCGTTCAAGGAAATGTTTGAGCTGCCCGAAGCGCTCTGCAAGCCCGGAGCGCATTTTTCCGACACCATCCGGTTTTTGGCAAAGCGTGGTGAATACGGCGAAATTGGTGATTTCGAGGAATTCGTGGTTAGCCGCGTTAAGCAGGCCCGCGATTTCAAGGCCCATTACATGGAGCGCACCCGCGCCAACGGGCGGGTGATTTCGGTCGAAGGCTCGCCGCTGCCCCAAGGCGGCTGGGTCACCGTTTACACCGATATCACCGCGATCAAGGATCAGGAAAAACTGCTGCACGCGCGCACGGATGAATTGTCAGAGCAGATATTGGCCCACACCGAGCGCCTGAGCCAAACCAACCGCAAACTGGCCGCCACCAATGCCGCGCTGCAAGAAGCCAAGCACCAGCTCACCGAAATGGAGGCGCGTGCGCGCATCACCACCGAAATGATGCCGGCCCATATTTCCCATGTGAACCGGGCGGGGGTTTACACCTACTCGAATCGCAAGCTAAATTCGATCCTGCCCGCATGCCCTTCCGAAATTGTCGATATGCACATTAGCGCGGCCTTGGGGGTTAGCGCATTTGCCAAAATCAAGGCCAATTACGAGAAGGCCTGCAATGGCCGCCCCAGCGTTCTGGAATTCACCGATGATGATTCCAGCCGCCGTATTCGTGTGGCCTTTAACCCCGATCAGCACGGCGTTTACATTCTGTCGATGGACGTGACCGAAGAAACTCAAACCCGAAACGCGCTAAGCCAGACCCATAAACGCGAATTGGCCGCCCAGCTGACCAGCGGCATGGCGCATGATTTCGCCAATCTTTTGACCATAATTTTAGGCATGCAAAGCCGGCTTGCCAAAATGGACCAAAACCCCGAGGCCGCGGAAATGATCTGCGCCACCCAATCGGCCGCGCACCGTGGTGGCCGGCTGCTAAACCGGATTGCCTCTATGTCCTCGCCGCGCAGAATTCAGCTTGCGCCGGTGGATTTTACGCAGTTCATCAATGATCTGAAAACCATCGCCAGCCCCACTTTGCCCGACGGCGTAATCTTAGACAGCCACAGCCAAGGCATTGACCAAACCTTGCTTTTGGCCGCCGGCCCATTGCAGGATTCGCTGCTAAATCTGATCCTGAACGCCAAGGATGCGATCGGTGCGGCCCCCGGAAAAATCACGCTTGCTTGCAAATCCGTGCGCGGCACCTGGCTGGAAATCACCGTCAGCGACACCGGCGGCGGGTTTGGCCCCGAGGCTTTGAAACGCGCGCTGGATCCGTTTTTTTCAACCAAAGGCGGCGAAGGCACCGGGCTGGGTTTATCGATGGCTTATGATTTGACCAAACTTGCCGGTGGAGATCTGAAACTTGCCAATGACGCGCGCGGCGCGGTGATTACCCTGCGCCTGCCTTTGCGTTTTGCCACGCTGGAAACCGCCCCCAAACTGGTTTTGCTGGTCGAAGATTCCGACGATATCCGCGCCAGCATCCGCGAAATGTTAACCGATATGGGCCACAAGGTTATCGAGGCCAAATCAGCCGAAGAAGGCAGCGCACTTGCCATGCTCGAGGGGCTGAATTTCGTGCTCTCGGATATTTCGCTGATTGGTGAAACCACCGGCGTTGAAATGCTGGACGCGCTAAAGAAAAACGGGCTGAAGGCCGCCAGTTGCCTGATGACCTCGTTGCCCGCAAACGATCCGGTGCGCATCAATGCCGCCAAGCGCTACCCGCTGATTACCAAACCTTTTTCGGCCGCCGATTTGGCCGTTTATTTCAAACCGGAGCTAAAATGAGCCAACCCTTGGTCACCATCCTTGATGACGAACCCGAAATCCGCAAGATACTGGCCGATGCCCTGAATGACGCTGGTTTCAGAACGGCCACTTACGGGCGCGCCACCGAATTTGAGGCCTCTTTAACCCACACCACGCCCGATGTTTGTCTGGTCGATCTGGGGCTGCCCGATAAGGACGGGTTGGCTTTGGTGCATCGTTTGGCATTGGAATCCGGTGCCGCGATCATCATCATTTCGGGGCGCGCCCAAGTGCAGGATCGGGTCACGGGGCTTGAGCTGGGGGCCGATGACTACATCATCAAACCCTTTGATCCGGCCGAGGTCGTGGCCCGGGTTCGGGTGCGTCTGCGCAAGGGAAAAACCAGCGACAAAACCGCCAACCGCGCCCGTTTTGAAGGCTGGACAGCGCTGTTTGACAGCTATGTTCTGGTTGATGCTGCCGGCGATGAAACCGCGTTTAGCCATGCCGAGGGTGAAGTTTTACGTCTGTTTCTAAACAGCCCCAAGCGTTTGATTTCACGCGCACAAATGCAGGAAACTCTGGGCGGAACCGCCGGTGAAAGCTTTGATCGGGCGATGGATGTGCGCATTTCACGCCTACGCACAAAACTGCGCGAAGACCCCAAAAACCCGCGCCTGATAAAAACCATTTACGGGGCTGGATATATTTTTCTGGGCGATGTTAACTGGGATTGATTCTAGACACACAAAAAGGGGCCAAGCCATCACACATTTATGGGTCCGCGCCGAACAGCGCGCCAATGAAGAACGCGTCGGGATTACACCGGAGGGGGCAAAATCCTTGCTGGATGCCGGCATCAAAATCACCGTCGAGCAAAGCTCGGTTCGGGCCATTGCGATTGATGGCTACCGGCAAGCGGGCTGTGAAATCGCGCCGCAAAACAGCTGGCCGGACGCGCCGAAAGATGCCATTATTTTTGGCCTCAAAGAGCTGCCGCAAGATGCCAGCCCCCTGCCCCATAAACACATCCTGTTTGGTCATGCCTACAAAGGCCAGCCATCGGGGCAGATTTTGTTGCAACGTTTCAAGGCCGCTGGTGGCACGCTGTATGATCTGGAATATCTGGTCGATGAAACCGGTCGTCGCGTGGCGGCATTTGGATATTGGGCCGGGTTTGCCGGTGCGGCCGTGGCGCTGAAATGCTGGGCGGCCCAACAAGGTGGCGGCATTTGTGGCCCCGTTGGCGTTTACAAAAGCAAAGACGCGCTGCTGGAGGATTTGCAAAAAACGCTGGACGCAACCGGTGCCCCGCGGCCAAACGCCATTGTGATCGGGGCTTTGGGCCGCGTGGGTTCGGGGGCGTCAGATTTATGCGCGGCCCTGAATGTTGCGACCACAAAATGGGGTGTCGCCGAAACCGCATCCGGCGGCCCGTTTCCTGAAATCATGCAGCACAATATTTTCGTCAACTGCATTTTCACCAGACCCAGCACGCCGGTATTTGTGCCCAAAACTGCCAAATCCGCCCCGCGCAATCTGACCGTAATTGGTGATATCGCCTGTGACCCAGACAGTGAATTTTCCCCAATCAAGGTTTACGACCAGACCACAAACTGGGATAATCCGGCCGTGCGCGTTCACGACAATCCGCCGCTGGATGTGACCGCGATTGACAATCTGCCCTCGATGTTACCGGTGGAGGCAAGTCAGGATTATGCCGCTCAGCTTTTGCCAAGCCTGCTGGCGCTGGATGATTTGCAAAGCGGAGTTTGGGCGCGGGCAAAAACCGAATTTGATACCCACATAAAAAATATCTGAAAGGATGAAAACCATGACAATTCACTGGTGCGGCACTGGCCTTTCTTCAACCCCCGGCTTGCGGCGTTTAATTGAAGCGGGCCATAAAGTCACCGTCTGGGACCGATCGGTTGACAAGGCCCAAGACGCGGTGGGCGACATCACGCAACGGATTAATGCCTTTTCATTTGATACGATCGGGGCCGCGCTGCAGCCCGAAGATGTGCTGGTTTCGATGTTGCCCAGTGACTGGCACGTAAAACTGGCCGAACTCTGCATTTCCAAGCGCGCAAATTTCGTTTCCTCCAGCTACATTTCGCCCCAGATGCGCGCCTTGGACGCGGCGGCGCGCGAGGCTGGCGTGGCGTTGCTAAACGAGGTCGGGCTGGACCCGGGCATTGACCATTTG
>CAYYXZ010000087.1:0-7535 GCA_964475715.1 uncultured Marinosulfonomonas sp.
ACATATCCTCTTGATCGTGATCCAGCTTTGGCGCTGTTTTATCTGCTCCAATACTTCATATTTCCGGCTCCGGCGCATCTGGCACGGTTTTGATAACGGTGGCTTTCAGGTTTTCAAAAGTAGAAACGGCCGGATCAACATCTTTGCGTAGCTCGTTAATCGCTGCCAAAGATTCCGCTTGAAATGATTTTGCTTTTTCCATTCCGGCCGAATCACCTTGGGCAAATTTTTGTATTGAATATACCCATTCCTTATGTTCCTCATATTTAGCAAAAACACGGGTTTTATTATCACGAAGCGGCACCGATACTTTGATTTTGGTTCCAGTAGGTATCCCATCAAACCACGTAGCCCTAAATCGGGTTTTGTTGGTTTTTATTCCACCTTGGCGCAATTTGTAGTATCTGCTGCGGCTGAAAATAAAATCAAAAGCGTCTTCATCAGGGACTTTGGCAATAAATCGGGTTTTTTGATTTTTTGTTCCAACATTCGCAGCGGTGACAACCCGTTGAGGCGCCCCGATTGCGGCCGATTGTTGTAGATATTAACCATATCGGCAATATCACGTTCCAATTGCTCCACTCCGTGCCGGTATGATTCAACAATCCGCCCTTTGCTGGCCAATCTTTTATGAAGCCTGTTACCGCCAATATAACCGTCGAATGATTGGTAAAAACCTTGTAAATTAGGAAATAAACCCTCTATTTCACCTTTGCCTTGCGGTGCGTATGGCTCTGTTTTAACAACATAATAAGAGCCCTTTTTGTCAGCCAGATTTGCAAACGACTTTGCAGAACGTGCCAATTCGGAATATTCTGATCCGTTATCCAGAACAAAAATGTTGGGAATTTCGCCATGCTTGCAAAATGCTACCTGCGCTAATGAATCAGCAACATTCTGCTGGGTGACGCCCGTTTTTTTACCAGCAAAAACCGGTGTCAGCCAAATAAAATGACTGCTGTTATCCATCCATGCAATCAACCGCACCTTGATCGGCTCTTGGTTTTTCTCTACCAGAATATCCATATAATGCACGTCACCAACCAGCCTGTTCATAGGCATGTCGTCCAGTTCGCGCTCAATCCGTGGCACCTGTTCGAATTGGTATTTTTCGTGATCTTTGTCGTGCATATGAACAAGGCGATAATGATCAAACCGCTTTGCCCATTTAATGCTTATCTTGCAGATTTTGCGCAATTTTCCCGCTGGCAAAGTTGATCCGGCATCACGGAAAAACTCAAAGAGTTTACCTTTGCAAATATAAACTATCTGGCGCAATGGCGTGTTATCATTGCCAATCATTCCGATTGCTTGATGTTCCAGCCGCGCGGCAACCTTGGCCATGTCTTCAGGCCCAAGATCAATCCCGCCATCCCTTTTGCTTTATGATTGCGCAGCCATAGATTAAGCGTTCACCTTGAGATAGTTGTTTCTTTTCCTCTGATTACATGAGGCCTGGAAATTGCTTGCCTAACCGCTTGCGAGCGCTCTTTGGTGGCGCGTTCGGTCTTTAAGGCCGGCTTATCTCAGTGCAAGAATCAGCTGAACAAACGGCTCTTTTTTCTCTTATTTTTTGTTGAATTTCATTCGGCGCAGAGTCCAAGACTAAAGCTAATACATTGCCTGAAGGCCCTCCTTTTTGACCCGCAATATTAACTAAAGGAAGGATATGGCCCCTGTATTTTCCCTTGGCAATGAGCGTCTTGCAACTCTGTTGCAAATTCCCATAGCTTCAGCAAATTCGTTGGTTGAAATAACGCTATTCATTTTTGGCATCTTTCATGCCAAGCTTGATAGCAATCTTATGGCTTTGGCCGTAATATCCCTTGTTGTGCCCAGAAAAGGCCGCGCGAACTGCATATATTGGAAAGCCGTGCTTGTTGGCCCAAGCTTTGATCGTCACACTCTCTGCCCGAAGGTGAGTCTTTATTTGCTTTGCAGACATTGCCATTTACTACCTCCTGTGTGTAGTTACAAAATACAAACACAAGATGCACAAGCGTCAACACAAAATAGCAAAAAACCAGAAACTGTTTCTCGCAGGCTTCGTTTTCTTCGCGGTAAGGAAACTCAAGAAGCCTTTAGCAAACGTGTGGGGATTTCACGCTCTGCTTTAGCAAACTATGAAACAGGAAGGTCAGTGCCAAATTCGTTTGTATTAAATCAGATTTCAGAAAAATGTGGGGTCGCAGAAGATTTCTTTTCCGCTAGCGATCTAGTGGAAAAACCCGCGGACTTGTTCAGAGTTTCCTTAATATGCTGGTTCTTGGCGAGGATATGACCCGTCTGTTAACTACCAAGGAAAATGATGGGAGCTATATGAAGGGCTTAATGGCAGTAGAAGGTGATAAATTAATGGACTACTTACAAAAACCAATCCCCAAAGAAAAAGGTCCGCAATAGGGTCCGCAATCGAATGCGCCCTCAATAAAATAAATGACTTACAGATTTTCACCCTATGCCCCATGCCGTTGCTCTAGCAATTGCAAAAGGTTAAGACAAATCAACACCTTACCCAAAACCCACGCAAAATTCCTGTTTAAATAATTGGTAACACCCAAATCAAATAATTAGTTGCGCCTCAACGACTGTGTAGAAAAGTGATAACGTATTGCAATTGTCGTTGGCTAATTGTATGCCCCCCCCAACTCGTTAATTTTGCGACCAGACTAAGAACTTGATGTTACTAGCTCAGAGGCCAGAAAGCAGCAATATGACAGATTTCGCGTTAAAAAAGGGGCTGGACCTTCCGATAACCGGAGAACCGGCGCAGGTGATAGATAATTCGGAGGATCCTGTTCGCGTTGCTATTGTTGCCAGTGATTTTGTCGGCTTGAAACCAAAACTTCTGGTGGCCGAGGGCGATCAGGTTGTTCGGGGTCAGGCGCTGTTTTGCCACAAGGATAACCCCGAAGTTTTGTATACCGCGCCCCTGAGTGGCCGTGTGCAGGCCATCAATCGCGGCGCGCGCCGTGCGTTGCAAACTGTGGTAATTCAGGTGGGTGATGTCAGCGATACCGGGCTGGATTTTGGCGCTATTGCCGGGCCTGATCTGGCCGATACCCCTGCGGAAGATATTGTTGAAAAGCTTATTAAATCAGGCCTTTGGCTGTCTTTTCGCACGCGGCCATATTCAAAAATACCGCGGCCGAGCGAACGCCCTGTGGCGATCTTTGTCACCGCAATGGAGAGCGAGCCGCTGGCCCCTGATGCGGCCCTGATTATTGCCGAAGAACCGGATGCCTTTGAGGCCGGATTGGTTGCGATTAAAAAGCTGACCGATGGTCCGGTTCATCTGTGCGCTAAAAAGGGATCCGATGTTGCCGGCGCCGCGCTGGACGGTATCGAGAACCATAAATTCTCTGGTCCTCATCCCGCCGGTCTGGCCGGAACCCACATGAGTCTTATCTGCACACCGACAATCACAAGAACGCTCTGGAGCATCGGTTATCAGGATGTGATCGCGATTGGCCGTTTGATGCAAACCGGCCATCTGGATTTGCGCCGTGTTGTTTCGCTTGCTGGCCCGCTGGCCAAAAAACCGCGTCTGATCCGCACCATTGCCGGTGCCAGCACCGATGATTTGACCGTTGACGAAATCAACGGTGATGATCCGTGTCGCGTGATTTCCGGGTCTGTTTTATCGGGCCATCTGGCCGCCGGATCGTTTGCCTTTCTTGGCCGTTATGCGCGCCAGATCACCTTGATCAAAGAAGACCACGATAAAATGCTGTTTGGCTGGATCACTCCGCAATTTGGCAAATATGCGGTGCAGCCGGTGCTGGCGGCCGCGTTGCGCTGGCGCAAAAAATTCCCTTTGTCGTCCAATCTGAATGGTGGTCGGCGCGCCATGGTTCCGACCGGCACATTTGAAGAATTGATGCCGCAAGATTATCTGCCAACGCAGCTTTTGCGCGCCTTAATCGTGATGGACACCGACAGCGCCCAGGAACTTGGCGCGCTAGAGCTGGACGAGGAAGATCTGGCCCTGTGTGCCTTTGCCTGTCCGGCGAAATATGAATATGGCGAGGCGCTGCGTGACAGCCTTCTGAAAATCGAGAAGGAGGGCTAGACCATGGGTTTGCGTAATTTCTTTGACCGGATTGAACCGAATTTCACCAAGGGCGGGCGCTACGAGCGGCTGTTTCCGATCTATGAAATGGTAGAATCCCTGCTTTACACTCCGAGAACCGTAACCAGCGCCGCACCGCACGCGCGCTCATTTGTCGATATGAAGCGGATCATGACCTATGTGGTGATCGCCACCATTCCGGCCATTTTATTCGGACTTTATAACACCGGTTTGCAAACAAATCTGGCGATCGAGCAGCTGGGTCCGGACACAGCCACCGGTTGGCGGATTGCCGTTTTGATGTGGTTGGGTGTGTCGCTGGATTCAAGCAGCATATTTGCCAACATGATGCACGGGGCCATGTATTTTGTGCCGATTTATATTGTCACGCTGGTGGTCGGCGGCATTTGGGAAGTTCTGTTTGCCACGGTGCGCGGCCATGAGGTGAACGAAGGATTTCTGGTTACCTCGATGCTGTTTGTGCTGATTTTACCGGCCTCGACACCGCTTTGGCAGGTTGCTTTGGGTATTTCCTTTGGCGTTGTTGTGGGCAAGGAAGTCTTTGGCGGCACCGGCAAAAATTTCGTCAATCCGGCGCTGGCCGGACGTGCGTTTTTGTATTTCGCCTATCCGGCTTCGATGTCGGGTAACACAGTCTGGACCCCGGTTGACGGATTTTCCGGTGCCACCGCGCTGGGGCTATCGGCCGCCGAGGGGCACCAGTCTTTAATGGCGCACGGCATTGATTGGTGGGCCGCGGCATTTGGCACGATCCAAGGCTCGATCGGTGAAACCTCGGCGATCGCCTGTATGATTGGGCTGGCATTTTTGATGATCACCAAAATCGCCAACTGGCGGCTGGTGGTTGGCGCGATGGCGGGCATGATCAGCTTTACCTTGTTGTTGAACTGGATCGGATCGGACACCAACCCGATGTTTGCCATGCCGTGGTATTGGCATTTCGTGCTGGGCGGTTTTGCCTTTGCTCTGGCGTTTATGATAACCGAGCCGGTGACCGCCAGCCACACCAATGTTGGCCGCTATATTTATGGCGCGCTGATCGGGATGATGGCCATTTTGATCCGGGTGCTGAACCCGGCCTTTCCCGAAGGTATTATGCTGGCCATTTTGTTTGGCAACCTGTTCGCACCGCTGATTGATTATTTTGTTGTCAGGGTCAATGTCGCAAGGAGGGCCCGTAAAAATGCCTGATCAAACCATCCCCGCCCCCGGCTTGTTTGCCCGCTGGCGCGCGCTGTCCAAAGATAGCATACCAAAAACGTTGTTTATGGCCATCACGCTTTGTTTGTTTTGCTCGATGATCGTTGCTGCCGCCTCTGTCAGCCTGCGGCCTTTGCAAGAGGCCAACAAGCTGCGCGACATGCAGGTGAACATCCTTCAGGTCGCGGGTCTTTATGACGCAGATCGCCCTGTAGATGAAATTTTTGCCGTATTCACCCCGAAAATTGTTGACCTAGAGGCTGGTGTTTTCACCGACCAGTTTGATGGCACAGAATTTAACGCGGTTGACGTGGCACGTGATCCGGAGCTTAGCATCGCGCTTGAGGATGATCCGGCAATCATCAGCCGTCGGGCCAATTTTGCGCAGGTTTATTTGCTGCATGACGAGGCTGGCGCGCTGGAACGGATTATTGTGCCGGTCTTTGGGGCAGGCCTTTGGGGCCGGATGCACGGTTTTATCGCGCTGGAGGCGGATGGCAACAAAATTTACGGGCTGCAATTTTACCAGCACTCCGAAACCCCCGGCCTTGGCGATAAAATTGATGCGCCAAGCTGGCGCCAGTCCTGGCAGGGGCAGAAATTGCGCGATGCGGCGGGTGATTTGAAAATCGCCATCGCGCGCGGCACGCCTTCGCCGGAAATGAAGCCACATCACATTGACGGCCTTGCCGGTGCCACACTGACAGCACGCGGCGTTGATAATCTGGTGCGGTTCTGGATGGGCGAGCAGGGCTTTGGCCCCTTCCTTGCCAACCTTAAAGCAGGAGAAATATAATGCCCCAGAACAGACGGAAAATCCTGCTCGATCCGCTGATCGAAAATAACCCGATTACGCTTCAGGTGCTGGGCGTTTGCTCGGCGCTGGCGGTGACGTCATCCTTGCAAGTTGCGGTAATTATGTCGCTGGCCGTGATGGCGGTGGCCGCGCTGTCGGGCCTGTTTATCTCGATGCTGCGCAATCACATTCCCAGCTCGATCCGCATCATCGTGCAGATGACTATCATCGCCTCATTGGTGATTTTGGTCGATCAGGTGCTAAAGGCTTTCGCCTATGATATGTCCAAAACCCTGTCAGTTTTTGTTGGCCTGATCATCACCAATTGCATCATCATGGGCCGGGCCGAGGCCTTTGCGATGCAAAACCCGCCACTGGAATCGTTCATCGACGGGCTAGGCAACGGTATGGGTTATGGCATAATCCTGCTGGTGGTCGGCACCATTCGCGAGCTGTTTGGCGCAGGCGAGTTGTTTGGTTTTACCATTCTGGCAACGGTCGATAAGGGCGGCTGGTATGTGCCTAACGGTTTGCTGCTGCTACCACCTTCGGCATTTTTTATCATCGGATTGCTGATCTGGGCTGTGCGCACATGGAAGCCCGACCAGGTTGAAGAAGCTGAATTTAAAATACAAACGGTGGAGGATCACTAATGGACGATCTACTTTCACTCGCCGTCAAAGCCATTTTTGTTGAAAATCTGGCGCTGGCCTTTTTCCTTGGCATGTGCACCTTTCTGGCGGTCTCCAAAAAGGTTTCAACGGCTATCGGCCTTGGGGTTTCAGTGGTCGCCGTGCAGGCTATCACGGTGCCGGCCAACTATTTGATCCTGACTTTCGTACTGGCCCCCGGCGCGCTGGCTTGGGCCGGGTTTGCCAATGTTGACCTGACGTTTCTGGGCCTGATCGCCTATATCGGGGTGATTGCCGACATCGTGCAGATCCTCGAAATGGTGCTGGACAGGTTCTTTCCGCCACTTTACAACTCGTTGGGGATTTTCCTGCCCTTGATTACGGTGAACTGCGCTATTTTGGGCGGCTCGCTTTTCATGGTCGAGCGCAATTACAATTTTGCCGAAAGTGTAACCTACGGGATATCTTCGGGCATTGGTTTTGCGCTGGCAATCACGGCATTGGCGGGCTTGCGCGAAAAGATGAAATACAGCGACGTTCCGGCCGGGCTGCAAGGTCTCGGCATCACTTTCATTACTGTTGGGCTGATGGCGCTGGGCTTTATGTCTTTTGCCGGAATTCAGCTTTGAGGGCGCAAACATGATTGAAACCTTTACTCTTGGCGTTACACTTTTTACCCTGATTATTCTGGTTCTGGTGCTGATTATTCTGGTTGCCCGCAGCAAGCTGGTTGCCAGTGGCGATATCACCATAACCATCAATGGCGAGCGCAAGATTTTAGTGCCCGCCGGTGGCAAGCTGTTGCAAACATTGG
>CAYYXZ010000088.1:0-7527 GCA_964475715.1 uncultured Marinosulfonomonas sp.
AATTTTACCAACAGGACAGCGTCGTGTGGTTTAAGGCAATGTCTAAATTTTTGACGGGGTTGAGAAAATGATACACCCCGATCATGTGCTGCGCCCCGAGGATTCGGGCGAAATCCCTGCGTATGAGCCAGTCTATCCCATGACGTCCGGGATCACAAAAAACCTGATGTCAAAAGCAATCCGGGCGGCCATGTCCCGGGTTGTCGCGCTGGATGAATGGATCGATTCGGGCCAGAAAAAAAAGGCGGGCTGGCCGGATTGGGCGGATGCTTTGAGCGCGGCCCACACACCAAATGAAAATGCAGATTTATCCCCGACATCGCTTTCGCGCGAACGTCTTGCCTATGACGAATTTTTTGCCCATCAGCTTACACTGGCCTTGGCGCGCATGGTTGAGCGCAAGAAAAAAGGCCAAATTTCACAAGGCACAGGGGATTTGCAGGCAAAGGTTCTGGCTGCTCTTCCTTATCAGGCAACGGCTGCGCAAACCCGTGCGGTTGCTGAAATTGCAGCTGATATGGCAGCGCCTTTGCGGATGAACCGCTTGCTGCAAGGCGATGTCGGGTCGGGCAAAACGTTTGTCGCGTTGATGGGGCTGTTGATTGCGGTGGAATCTGGCGGGCAGGGGGTGATGATGGCCCCGACCGAAATTTTGGCGCGTCAACATCTTGCAGGATTGCAGCCTTTGGCGGAAATGGCGGGGATTAGGCTGGAAATTTTAACCGGCCGGGATAAAACGCGGGCGCGGGCCGAAAAACTGGCAGCTTTGAAAACCGGCAAAATATCGATTTTGGTTGGCACCCATGCCGTGTTTCAAAAAGATGTGGAATTTAAGGATTTGCGCCTTGCTGTGGTGGATGAGCAGCATAAATTTGGCGTGCGCCAGCGGCTTGAGCTTTCGGCCAAAGGTATGTTGGCCGATGTTTTGGTGATGACGGCCACGCCAATTCCGCGCTCACTGTCGCTGGCTCAATACGGTGATATGGATATTTCGGTGCTGGATGAAAAACCTCCGGGGCGCAAACCTGTGCGCACGGCAATGGTTTCGACCGGGCGCATTGATGAGGTTGTCGAGCATTTGCGAAAAGCCTTGAGTGCTGGCCGGCAAGCTTACTGGGTTTGCCCGCTGGTCGAAGAAAGTGAAATTGTTGATATGATGGCCGCCCAAGAACGGTTCAAAATGTTGCGCGCCGTTCTTGGCGAAGGTGTGGTTGGTCTGGCGCATGGGCAATTATCGGCTGAGGAAAAAGATGCCGCAATGCAAGCGTTTCAAAGCGGCCAGACCAAGGTTTTGGTTGCCACAACCGTGATTGAAGTTGGCGTTGATGTGGCCAATGCCAGCATTATGGTGATTGAGCGGGCCGAAAGTTTTGGTTTGGCCCAATTGCATCAGCTGCGGGGTCGCGTTGGGCGGGGTAGCCAACAATCGACGTGTTTGCTGCTTTATCAAGCGCCGCTTTCTGAAGCGGGGGCAAAGCGGTTGGAAATACTGCGCGAAACCGAAGACGGTTTTGTGATTGCCGAAAAAGATCTGGCCATGCGCGGGGCAGGCGATTTGATCGGCACGGCCCAATCCGGGCTGCCGCGTTTTATGATTGCGGATATGGAAAATCAGGCCGCTTTGATGGCGGTGGCCCAATCGGATGCCCGAAAATTGCTGGCGGATGATCCGGCGCTGCGCAGCCCGCGAGGCAAGGCGGCACGGGTTCTTTTATGGTTAATGGAGCAAGATAAAGCAATTCGTTTGATTTCAGTGGGTTAGGTAAGATTCGCCGCTTTTGTTCACAAATGTTCTCAGAAAGTTCTTTACATAGCGTTAATAATGTGAGAACAAATAGGCAACAAAATAAGAAAACCCAAAGAGGAGCCACTCATGCTGGCCGAAATCAAAACCGTTTATAAACGCTCACATGCCACCATTTTAGCAGATGCCGTCGGGGCTGCGTCCCTTTTGGTGATGCTGGCGGTTGCACTATATCTGCCCAATTTAGTCTAAGGAATTACACGAATTTGCCTGCCGACTTTATGTCGGGTTACAATTGCCATCCTGTCCCCAAACAGATGCTGGTGCCGTTGGATTGCTATAAACGCAAAAGAAGATTGCCTCTTTCTTACCAAACTGCGTAACCCCACATAATTCTAGGCCACTTGCCGCCGCCTTTCCTGCCCGGAAAGTGCGGCGGTTTTTTTATGGTTAACGCGGCTCGATTTGCGCGATTGCTTTGGTGATTGCTTCAAGCGTCAGCAGGATTGAATCGTGCCGGTTTTTGAAATCTCGGGCAGGCTCCAGCACCCTTAACCCGTCAAAAGGCGCATCCGGCACCGGCCCGCCATCGCGCAGCATGGCCCAAAGTTGATCGCGCGCTTTAAAAACTTGGCCCGTTGTGCACCCGATAATTTGTCCAGCCACAACACTTGCGGCGGCTTGGCCCAAGGCGCAGGCCTTAACATCCTGACCAAATCCGCTAATCCTGTCGCGCTCCAGATTAACATCGACTGTCACGGTCGATCCGCACAGCGGCGCGCGCTCTTTCACGCTTGCTTGCGGGTTTTTTAAACGGTTGGTTAACGGAATATCAGCCGCAAGCGCCAAAATTTGGCCCGAATATAATTTAATCAGATCGGTTTCGCTGCTCATTGGCTTTCCCTTTTTGGCCTTGATGCACTAGATAGACTCCCATAGCAAATTTGCAAAAGGTTTTCCCATGGTTTTTGATCCCGACACATTAAAATATAACGACAAAGGCCTGATCCCGGCCATCGCGCAACAAGAGGGCAGCGGCGAGGTTTTGATGTTGGCATGGATGAACAAGGCCGCCGTCGCGCGCACGATTGAAACCGGGAAGGTGACGTATTGGTCACGCTCGCGTCAAGCGTTTTGGGTTAAGGGCGAAAGCTCGGGAAATCATCAGCAGCTGGTGCAAATGCGCATGGATTGTGACCGTGATTGTTTGCTGCTGATTGTGCGCCAAACCGGGCCGGCCTGTCACACCAACCGGCGCAGCTGCTTTTATACTGCCGTGCAGGATGGCGATGAGACCGAGCTGATGCAGCCGGAAAATTAAGGCGTTAAAGGCCAACCAGTTTGCGAATATCATCCGGCGTTGCCCCTTGGGACCGGTATTTTGCAATGGCCCGGGCGTTGTCACGCTTGGCAAGGCGTTTGCCGTGATCGTCGCGGATCAGGCGGTGATGATGGTAGATCGGGGTTGGCAAATTCAGCAAGTGTTGCAGCAGAACGTGGATTTGGGTGGCTTGAAATAAATCCTCGCCGCGGATCACATGGCTAATATTTTGATCGGCGTCATCCAGCACCACAGATAAATGATACGAGGTGCCCATATCGCGGCGCGACAGGATAATATCGCCAACATTTTGGATTAAGTCGTGGGTTGAAATTATTTGCTGCCCTTTGTTGGCTGGGCCGGTTTCCGTAAATTCCAAGGCGATATTGCCCAGCCCGTCACAGGCTTTGCGCATATTCAGGCGCAGGGGGGCATCCGCAATTTGGCGGTCCAGATTGCGGCAAATCCCCGGATAAATCATGCCATCGGGGCCAAACGCGGGTGCGGACCCTTCTTGGGGGGCTGAAACGGCGGCCTCGATATCGCGCCGATTGCAGGTGCATCGGTAAAGCAGCCCCTGTTTTTGCAGCCGCTCCAGCGCCTGTTTATAACGCGTTAAATTATCCGATTGGCGCATGACAGGTTTTGGCCATTTCAACCCCAGCCAATGCAGATCATCATAAATCTGTGCCTGCCAAATGGCGCGCGCGCGTCCTTGGTCGATGTCCTCGATGCGCAATAAAAAGTCACCATCTTGCGCCATTTCATAAGCCAGCATGGCCGAATAAGCATGGCCCAGATGCAGCGGGCCGGTGGGGGAAGGGGCAAAACGGGTGCGCATATTTATCGGCTTAGCTGTTTTGCAGCCAGCCTGTCCATGCGTCTTTGGCCCGATCCGTATAGGATTTGTAGCGCATTTTTCGGTTTTTGCGCCCGCCTTTGGCATCAATAGGCTGGAACAGGCCGAAATTTACGTTCATCGGTTGAAATGTCTTGGCCGCGGCCCCGCCGGTGATGTGATTGACCAAAGCGCCCATCGCGGTGTCAATTGGTGGGGTTTCTATCTGTTTTCCAAGGATTTCGGCCGCCGCCATCCGGCCAGCCAACAGGCCCATGGCCGCGGATTCAACGTAGCCTTCGACGCCAGTAATTTGGCCCGCAAAACGGATGTTGGGGCGCGATTTCAGGCGCAGCTGATTGTCTAAAAGAGTGGGAGAGTTGATAAATGTGTTGCGGTGGATACCGCCAAGCCGCGCAAAACTGGCGTTTTCCAGACCCGGGATCATTTTGAAAACCTGTTTTTGGGCGCCGTGCTTCATTTTGGTTTGAAAACCGACGATATTGAACAGGGTTCCAAGAGCGTTATCAAAACGCAGCTGCACCACGGCGTAGGGTTTGTCGTCGGGCCGGTGGGCGTTTGTCAACCCGACTGGTTTCATCGGGCCAAAACGCAAGGTTTCGCGGCCCCGCTCGGCCATGACTTCGATCGGCAGACAGCCGTCGAAATACGGGGTGGGTTTGGGGCCGGATTGTGCTTCGCCTTGGTGAAATTCGGCTTTCTCGGCCGCCAGCAAGGCGTCGATGAAGGCCTCATATTGGGCTTTATCCATCGGGCAATTCAGATAGGCTTTTTGCTCGGCCTCGGTTTTGCCTTTGTCATAGCGCGATTGCATCCAGCAGATGTTCATGTCGATGCTGTCGGCGTAAACGATGGGTGCGATGGCGTCGAAAAAGGCCAAAGAATCTGTGCCCGTTTCATCAGCGATTGATTGAGCGAGGGCGGTTGTTGTTAGGGGGCCGGTGGCGATGATCCAGTTGCCCTCGGTTGGTAAGGTGTTGATTTCATTGTTATCTAGGGTAATTTTAGGATGATCGAGCAGGCGTTTGGTGACCGTTTGCGCGAATGGATCACGATCAACCGCAAGGGCTGATCCGGCGGGCAGGGCGTGTTTGTCAGCCGTCTGGATGATGATGCCGTCGGCCTTGCGCATTTCCCAATGCAGCAGGCCGACCGCGTTTGCCTCGTCATCATCGGAACGAAAAGAGTTGGAGCAAACCAGCTCGGCCAGATTGCCGGTGCGGTGGGCAAAGGTTTCAACCTTTGGGCGCATTTCGTGGATGATCACAGTGATGCCCATGTTTGCGGCTTGCCATGCGGCCTCGGCACCGGCCATGCCGCCGCCGATGATGTGGAGTGTGTTTGTCATGTTTTTGCTCTTGATTTAATGAGGAAGCAGGGGGCCAGCCCCCCGCGCCCCCGAGGTATTTATGAAAAGAAGAAGGGGACGTTATTCTTCGCCGGTTTCTTCGTCATCACTGTGGGATTCGGCGATCCATGCCACGGACACGACCTTTTCGCCTTTGGCTGTGTCAAAGACCTTGACGCCACCGGCCGAGCGTGACCGGAACGAAATGCCGGCGACCGGGCAGCGGATGGATTGCCCTTTGGAGGTGGCCAGCATGATTTGATCCGCCATTTCCACAGCAAACGAGGCCACCAGATCGCCGCCGCGCATGGCTTTGTCCATGGCCGCAACGCCCATACCGCCGCGCCCGCGAACCGGGTAGCCGTGCGACGAAGAAAGTTTACCGGAGCCGCCCGAAGTGATGGTCAGGATCAGGTTTTCAACCGCTTTCATCTCGTCAAAACGTTCCTGCGTGATTGTGCCTTCGCCTTCTTCTTCTTCGTCAGTTTCGCTATCGTCGGCACCGGCTGCCGCGCGGCGCATTTTCAGGTAAGCGATGCGCTCTTGCGAGCTGGCTTCAAAATGGCGGATGATCGACATGGAAACAACTTTTTCGCCATCTGTCAGCCTGATGCCGCGCACCCCTGTGCTATCGCGCCCCTTGAAAACCCGAACCGCGGTGGTCGGAAAACGGATGGCGCGCCCGCCCGCTGTGAACAACATCACATCGTCATCTTCGGCGCAGATGCGTGCGTTGACCAGCTTTACACCTTCGGGCAATTTCATCGCGATTTTGCCGTTGGCGCGCACGTTGGTGAAATCCGATAGCGCGTTGCGGCGCACGTCACCGGCATCTGTGGCAAAGAATATTTGCAAATCACCCCAGTCGGATTCGTCCGCATCAACCGGCATGATCGCCGCCACCGAAACCCCTGTCGGGATTGGCAGGATGTTGACGATGGCCTTGCCTTTGGCCGTGCGACCGCCTTGGGGCAGGCGCCAGGTTTTTAATTTGTAGACCATGCCGTCGGTGCTGAAAAATAACAGCTGGGTGTGGGTGTTGGCGACAAACAGGTTGGTGATCACGTCTTCTTCTTTGGTTTTCATCCCGGCCGTGCCTTTGCCGCCGCGCTTTTGGGCGCGAAAATCGGCCAGAGGCGTGCGTTTGATGTAGCCGCTCGAGGTAACGGTGACGACCATATCCTCGCGCTCGATCAGGTCTTCGTCGTCCATATCGCCGGACCAGTCGACGATTTTGGTGCGCCGCGGCACGGCGAATTTTTCACGAACTTCGGTAAGTTCGGCGCTGATAATCTGCATGATCCGGCTGCGCGAACGCAGGATATCCAGATATTCGCGGATTGCGATGGCCAGTTTTTGCAGCTCGTCAGTGACTTCTTTGACGCCCATCGCGGTCAGACGTTGCAGGCGCAATTCCAAGATGGCGCGGGCCTGGGTTTCGGACAGATTATAGGTGCCGTCATCGTTGGCCTTGTGGGTCGGATCGTCGATCAGGGCGATGTATTCAAGGATGTCACCAGCAGGCCAGCGGCGCTGCATCAGCTTTTCGCGGGCTTGGGCCGGATCGGCCGAGGCGCGGATGGTGGCGACGATTTCATCAACATTTGTGACAGCCACGGCCAAACCACACAAGATGTGGCTGCGCTCGCGGGCTTTTCGCAGCTCAAACGCGGTGCGGCGCGCCACGACTTCTTCGCGGAATTTAACGAAACTGGTCAGAAAACGGCGCAAAGTCAGGGTTTCGGGCCGACCACCGTTTAGCGCCAGCATGTTACAGCCGAAATAGGTTTGCATCGGGGTGAAACGAAACAGCTGGTTTAGCACGACTTCGGGGGTGGCATCGCGTTTCAGCTCGACAACCACGCGCACGCCGTTGCGGTCACTTTCGTCCTGAACATGGGCCACGCCCTCGATCTTTTTGTCGCGCACCTGTTCGGCGATTTTTTCGATCATCGCGGCCTTATTCACCTGATAGGGAATTTCGTCGATCACGATGGCATAACGGTCTTTGCGGATTTCCTCGGTGCGGGTTTTGGAACGGATGATGACACTGCCGCGCCCCTCAAGATAGGCTTTGCGCGCCCCTGCTCGCCCCAGCATAATGGCGCCAGTGGGAAAATCGGGGCCGGGAATATATTCGATCAGATCCTCGGTGGTCAGATCGGGATTTTCAATCAGCGCCAGCGTGGCATCAATGACTTCGCCCAGATTATGGGGCGGAATATTGGTGGCCATGCCCACGGCAATGCCGCCAG
>CAYYXZ010000089.1:0-7501 GCA_964475715.1 uncultured Marinosulfonomonas sp.
AAACAACGCAAAACATCTGCACCCCAACGCGTGGTGCCCCGCGCAACCGTTAGCAAACCACCCGCCGGTTATCGCACCGCATGGGATGATGGGCGCTTAAATCAAAACCGGGCCAAGGGCACAGCACAAGGGCGCGCCCAGATGGAAATGGTTTGGACGGATACAGTTCCGCGCCGTCTGGTTGCCGTCAGCACATCACAAGACACAAGAAGCCGTGTCATTTTACGCAAAAACGCATCGGGGCAAAAGGCAACTCTTGCATCGGTTTCTTCCAAAACAAGCCCCAAAGCTGAAAAAGCAATGTCCGCAGCATCACACCGATACGTTCAGGTGGGCACCTACGGAAATGCGGCAAATGCCAGCAGGGTAGTCGCCCGTTTGCAGGGGTTGGGTTTGCCGGTGCGCATTACAGAAACCAAAAGCGGCGGTCGGGTTTTGCAAACTGTGAAGGCTGGTCCGTTCACACGTCAGGCCAATTTGAATGCCGCTTTAACAGCGACCCGCAATGCAGGCTATCGTGATGCGATTTTACGTCGCTAAAGGCTGGGAAATTACAGTAATGTAGTGACCCGCCTCGGGCAGGTCACATTATTCTGATTGCATTCTTGGGTCGTGGGGGCAGGCGTGAAACCTGATATCAATCATTGATATCCTGTTCTTTATCCCAGGTTTTCACCTTTTCCAGCCGGACCCCGAATATCAGACGCAAAATCAGCCATGAAATCAGCGACACCACCGCATAAACCAGCAGGATCACGGGTGGGGACACCGAAACCAGCACTCCGAAATAAAGCAACCCGCCAACAGCAAACGCGCCAAAAGCGAAACCAAGAAATATGTAGGCGGGGGTTAGAACTTCCAGAATGGCCAGCACCAGACCACCTGCCATCCAAACCCACCACGTGGTCCACATTACGCGCGGCCTTTCAGCATTTTAAACGCATCACCAAAGGCATCAACGATGTTGGAAGGCAGCAGTATCGTCTGCTTGCCAGCGCCTTCTGCAATTATACCCACAGCCTCGACCTGCTTTAGCGCCACCTGATATTGCGCCGCCTCCACGCCGTGCACATTAATCGCTTTGGCCACAACTTCGGTCGCATAAGCCTCGGCATCTGCCGTGATCCGGCGGGCCTTGGCGGCTTGCTCGGCGGCGTAAAGTTCGGCATCGGCGTTCAGTTCGACCGCACGTTTTGTACCCTCGGCTTCGGTAACCTGAGCGCGGCGCGCACGTTCTGCATTTAATTGCTGTGACATGGCTTCGCGGGTGGACTGATCCAGATTAACGTCCAGAATTTCGGCCCGCGTTACCTCGATACCCCAATCATCCACCGAATCGGCAATCTGGCCTTTGATTTTGGAAATCAGCTGTTGGCGGTTTGATTGCACCTCGTCCAGCTCCATCTCGCCAATGCCCGAACGCACAATCCCCGCCACTGTCGTGGCAATTGCGGCATCTACATCGCGAATACGATAAACCGTTTTTTCCGGCTCTATGATGCGGTAAAATACGCTGGTTTCAACCTGCATCGGCACGTTATCGGCGGTGATGGCATCCTGTCGCGCCGCTGGCAGCTGACGCTCCAGAATGGAAACCTTGTGCTGCACATTATCCAAAAACGGCACGATAAAATTAATGCCGGGCGATAGCACCGAGCGCAGCTTGCCAAAGCGTTCAACCACATGTTTTTCCGATTGCGGAACAATGCGGATGCCTTTGAGAATGACAACAACGATGAAAAGACCAAGCAGCAAATAAACAATATTTCCGCCTATAAGTTGCGTAATAATACCTTGATTATCCATAAAAACCTCCAATAGTTCTTGGGGTATGATATGGCTTGTTCAGGTCTTTAAATCAAGTGCCAACCGCCTAATTCATGCACGTTAAACAGAATCAAACAACTGCAGATTTTAACTTTTCACCATCTGGAGCCAAAAATGCCTGCCCTGTGTCGTGATTGCATGTGCCAATTCAAAACCGGCCCCCGCTGCCCGGATTGTGCCAGCCCGCGTCTGGTTGAGCACCCCGAATTGTTTTCCTTAACGATTGCGCACATGGATTGCGATGCGTTTTATGCCTCGGTTGAAAAACGCGACAATCCCGAGTTGCGCGACAAACCGGTGATCATCGGCTCACGCCATGCCCGCAGCGTGGTTTCCACTGCCTGCTACATTGCGCGCATCAAGGGTGTGAAATCTGCGATGCCGATATTTCAGGCGCTTAAACTGTGCCCCGACGCCGAGGTGGTTGCTGGCCGGATGCAGGTTTATGCCCAAGCTTCGCGTGATATTCGAAAGCTGATGGACGAGCTAACGCCAAGCATCGAGCCGCTGTCGTTGGACGAGGCATTTCTGGATATGTCCGGCACCGAAAACCTGCACCACGCCCCGCCTGCGGTGATGTTGGCCCGCTTGCTAAAACGCATGGAGGACGAGCTGGGATTGTCAGGCTCTATCGGGCTTTCGCATAATAAGTTTCTGGCCAAAATCGCCTCGGACCTTGATAAACCGCGCGGATTTTCGGTGATTGGCAAGGCCGAAACCGATGCCTTTTTGCGCGACAAACCCGTGCGGATGATCTGGGGGGTTGGCAAGACGATGCAAATATCGCTGCACGCGGCCGGCATTCGCACGTTTTCCGATCTTTTGCGCTGGGATCGCAAGGATCTGGGTGCAAGATTTGGCAGCATGGGTGATCGGCTTTGGCATTTGGCGCGGGGTCAGGATGTGCGGCGGGTTTCGGCCAATGCGCCGGTGAAAAGCATCTCCAAGGAAACCACATTTTCCGAAGACACTTCGGATTTAGAACTGCTGGACGGGCATATTTACCGCCTTTGCGAGCAAGTTGCGGACCGCGCCAAAGCCAAGGGGCAGGCGGGGCTGATTGTGACGCTGAAGCTGAAACGCGCCAATCACACGCAGTTAAGCCGGCGCCTGACTTTGTATGATCCAACCCAGATGACGGACCGGATTTACCGCACCGCGCAGGGTTTAATGGCCAAAATCGGAGATCAGGGGCCGTATCGTTTGATCGGCGTCGGGATCAGTGATTTATCGGCGGCTGATACGGCCGATTTAGCAACTGATTTGCTGGATCAGGATGCCGCCAAACGCGCTGCGGCCGAACGGGCGACCGATGAAATCCGGGCCAAATTCGGGCGTGATGCGATCAAAAAGGGCCGCGCATTGCGTTAACGCAGAATGGGCGGGTTGTCGGGGTCGCTTCCGGGGGCGGATGCCGTGGGTGTTTGGTGTTTTTGTTCTGGTAAATCAAACCGCAAACCAACTGTTTCAAGCAACTTGCAAACCGGATCATCCCCGGCAAAAAACGCCACGTCCAGATGGCCGTTTTCAACGGTGCTAAAAATCAAGGCCTCGTTTAACGCTTTGGCCATCGCGGCTTGCGCCTCGGGCACCGCGTCAATGATTGCCAACATGTGGCTGTGCCTGCTCCCCTCATAAACCACCGCCACCAGATAGGCGGTTTTGGCCATGCCTGCCGCCGTGGCCAGTTTAACATCCAGCGCCTGCAGTAAAGTTTCGGGTAAATCCTTTGGCGCATTTATCGAAATCGGCTGCTCGGTGATCTGCTCGGGCGCATTGTCCAGCATTTCGACCAGCCACGCCATTGCATCTGCCGGTATCAAAATCGACGATTGCGCGACCCCCAAATTCAGGCCAAGCCCGATGCCCTGACCCGCCAACATCTCCGCCACCACACGGCCCGATAACGCGGCGTGATGGGCGCTGCCGCTGACAAAATCCGCCAAACGTTCTTCGCGGTCAAATACCAGCAAGTATTTTACGCCCTCGACCTCGATCATTTCTGGCAACAGATTATCACCGGTCGCTTCTTCTTTTAGCAGCAAAAAAACCTCGCTGTCGGCAAGGCGTTCAAAAAACCGCATGCGGGCAGCGTTATCTTGGGGCGCGGCCTGCATTGCCTGATGGGCCAGATCCAGCGGCGTTTGATCCGTCATGCAATACCTCTTTTATGCGCGCCTGCAAGCTTGGTATCGAATCGGTTTGCAATCGCGGTTTTTCTGATTCAGCGCTCTATTGCGCCATGGCAGATCGGGCAAGGAAAATAAAGCGGGCACATAATTCTGCCAACCCTGAACCGGCACCTGACCCTAATTTTATCTGCTCTTTGGCAAAATACACGGTCTTTAACATTCTTGATTGGAAACTATCGGTGAATTACAGCATAGTATTGCCACAAAGACTATCTATATTAACTATTAACCAAAGCCCGTTAAGAGAGTCAAAGAGTAACCAGAGGCAATATCGGAGCAAAATGCTTGAGTTTATAAATGTCAGCAAGTCCTTTTGGACCGGAAGCCAGCGCAAGGTCATCCTTGATCGCGCCTCTTTTCGGCTGGAGTTGGGTAATTCTATCGGCATTCTGGCCAAAAACGGTACCGGAAAAACCACGATTATCAATATGATCGCAGGGCTGGAAAAACCTGACGAGGGCACAATTAATAAAACCTGCCGGGTGTCATTTCCGCTGGGGTTTATGGGGGGCGTGGTTAACAAGCTGTCGGCGATGGAAAATTCACGTTATATCGCCCGGCTTTACGGGCTGGACCCGGATTACGTTGAAGCATTTTGTCGCTGGATGTGCGGGCTTGGTGAATATTTCGATATGGCCGTGGGCACCTACAGCGCCGGTATGCGCTCGCGGTTCAGTTTTTCGCTAATGCTGGCGCTGGATTTTGACCTTTATCTGATCGACGAAGGCATGCCATCGACAACCGACACTGAATTCAATAAAAAGGCCGGTGATGTTCTAAGGGAACGGTTGCAGACAACCACAGTTTTGATCGTTTCGCACAGACCGGAAGTGCTGGAAAGATTCTGTCGTTCGGCGGCTGTTTTGCGTGATGGAAAACTGCATATGTTCAACACATTGGAAGAGGCAAAGCAACTTTATGACTACGAAGCCTAAAGCCAAAAAATACCGCATCCGGCGGGGCAGCTCTTTAAGTGCGGCACCTGCTGCCAACAAAGCTGCGCGCCCTGTTGTGGGCAGTGACGTTGCCGACCCCGGCCAAATTACGAGCGAGCAAACTATTGATGACATCCGCAAAGAAGGCCTAACGGGCCGTCAGCTGCGCATGGCCCGCAGAGTTGCGCAAAAATACGAGCTGGCGCCGACTTCGGATTTTGATGCTGTCCGGCTGTTGCGCGCCAAAGGCGTAGATCCTTTCCAGCGCGCAAATATGCTTGAGCTGGCAGCCAACGATCATGAACGAAACGAGATACATCCGCAATTGCCCCAGACCGTACCTGCAGGGCAAACCAATTTGCCCTCAACCGAGGTCAACACAGAAGCACAACGCGCCAAGGAAATTCTGGAAATTCAGCGCGACATCGCAAAACGCCGCCGTCGCAAACTTGGCTTGCTGCTGACGCGTCTGGCCTTCTTTGTGTTCTTGCCCACATTGTTGGTTGGTTACTATTACTATGTGATCGCCACACCGATGTATGCGACAAAATCCGAGTTTTTGATCCAAAAAGTAGACGCCCAGGCCGGCTCCGGTATCGGCAGCATATTTGGTGGCACCGGATTTGCGACATCGCAAGATTCGATTGCTGTTCAAAGTTACCTGCAGTCACGCGAGGCCATGCTGCGTCTTGATAAAGATCATGGTTTCAAAGCGCATTTCTCTCAGGATTTCATTGATCCCATTCAACGCCTTGCCAGTGATGCCACAAACGAGGACGCCTATAGGCTTTATAAACGCAATGTCTCTATCAGCTATGATACCACCGAAGGCATCATCAAAATGCAAGTCACCACAGCCGACCCCCTCGTGAGTGCAATCTATGCCAAAGCTTTGATTTCCTATGCTGAAGAACAGGTTGACCAGTTGACATCCCGTATGAGGGTTGACCAGATGGAGGGGGCCAAAAGCAGCTTTGAGCAGGCCGAACAGGAATTGGTCAATGCGCAGGAAAAGGTTATTAATCTACAGGAACAATCCAATATTATTAGCGGCGATATCGAAATCAGCCTGTTAACCACCCAGATCACAGCCTTGCAATCCGAGCTTATCCAGCAAGAATTATTACTGATCGAGCTTAAATCCAATCCTCGCCCAAACCCCGCTCAGGTTAACCCGTTGGAGCGCAGAATAAGTGCGATGGAAAACAAAATCAGAGAGCTTCGCAGTGAACTGACCGAGGGCACAAGCGGCGGGCAATCCATTGCCCGTATCAGCAGCGAATTGGCGATGGCACAGATCAATCTGGAAACCCGCACTCTGATGTTGCAATCTGCCTTGCAACAGCTTGAAACCGCCCGCACTGAGGCTAACCGCCAAACCAGATACCTGTCTTTGGGGGTCAGCCCGACACCGCCAGACGAGGCCACCTACCCGCGTAAATTCGAAAACACCATTTTGGCATTTCTGATCTTTTCCGGTGTATATTTAATGATGTCTTTGACAGCCTCAATTTTGCGCGAACAGGTAACGTCCTAGGACTATAATTTTCAATCAATAAGTGGAAAACCTATGAAAAAACCAATGCAGCAGGTCCGTGAAAACACTTGGGAGTTTTTACGCGATGCGATGATAACCCCTACCGGATTTCGCGAATATGACGCGCGCTGGAAATACCCCGATGACATTAATCTGGCCGGCATTACCGCCCTTGGTCTGGGGCTTGGCACGCAAATGCGGCGTCGCGGAATTGAACCTGTTATTGCAGTGGGCAACGATTATCGTGATTATTCCCTTTCGATCAAAAATGCCTTGATGCTGGGGCTGATGCAAGCCGGAATTCACGTCAAAGACATCGGCCCGGCCCTGTCGCCGATGGCTTATTTTGCCCAATTTCATCTGGACGCTCCGGCTGTTGCCATGGTCACTGCCAGCCACAATCCAAACGGCTGGACCGGCGTCAAAATGGGATTTGAGCGGCCGCTAACCCACGGCCCCGATGAAATGGACGAGTTGCGCGATATTGTGTTGGGTGGGCACGGCAAACCCCACGCGGGGGGCGCTTACGAATTTATCGACGGCGTAAAAGAGGCCTATCTGGATGATCTGGTTGGTGATTTCAAAATGTCGCGGCCCTTAAAGGTGGTCTGTGCCACGGGAAATGGCACCGCCTCTGCCTTTGCGCCCGAATTGTTTGAGCGCATCGGCGTCGAGGTTGTGCCCTCTCATAACGAGCTGGATTACACTTTCCCGCATTATAATCCAAACCCTGAATCCATGCAAATGCTGCATGATATGTCGGACTCTGTCAAAGCGTCGGGCGCTGATCTTGCGCTTGGATTTGATGGCGATGGTGATCGTTGCGGCGTGGTTGATGACGAGGGTGAAGAGATTTTTGCCGACAAGGTTGGCGTTATCATGGCACGAGAATTTGCCAAACTTTACCCCAATTCAACCTTTGTGGCCGATGTTAAATCTACCGGTCTGTTTGCGTCTGATCCCGAGTTAAAAAAATACGGGGCCAAGGCCGATTACTGGAAAACCGGCCA
>CAYYXZ010000090.1:0-4627 GCA_964475715.1 uncultured Marinosulfonomonas sp.
TCACCAGAGCTGGAAAGCCCTGTGTTTACGGAAATAGCCGCAGTCAGCGAACCCGTTATTGAACCCGAAATTATCCGCAACCCTATCGTAGTGGCCGCGCCGGTTACCGAATCTGAGCCAGAAATTGAAATTGCGGCCGCCACGCCGGCACCGCTGCCAGCGCCCCTACCCGAAGCCGAGCCCGAGCATATTGTCTGGTACATTACCGGCTCGCGCGTCAATGTGCGCGAGGGTCCGTCCACCAATTACGCGATTCTGGACAAGGTTCTTTATGGCGACGCCTTCCAAGTCGTTTCAGATCCCGACGCCAAATGGATAAAAATCCGCATCGAGGGTGCCGGCGTAGAAGGCTACATCGCCAAAAGCTTTACAACCGACCAAGACCCGCTGCGTTAAAATTTCACCCGCATTATTGTTCCATAAATATCCCCGCGCGGAGCGCATAGAATCTCTTGGGGCCCCAACGCTTTAAAATTGTGATCCGCTAAAATTTCCCTTATCTAGAAATGGCAAAACAGGGAAAAGGCAAACACATGTCACAAAAAACCATCCTCATCACCGGCTGCTCATCCGGTATCGGTTACGATGCCGCCCACACATTACAAAAGCGCGGCTGGCGCGTGTTTGCCACTTGCCGTCAGGAAATCGATTGCGACCGCCTTCGCGCTGAAGGGTTGGAAAGTTTCGTGCTGGATTACAGCGACGAGGCCTCGATCAAATCGGCCGTTGCCGAGACCCTGAAACGCACCGGCGGCACTTTGGATGCGCTTTATAACAACGGCGCTTATGCCATTCCCGGTGCGGTCGAGGATCTGCCACGCGATGCTTTGCGCGTGATTTTCGAGGTCAACTTGTTTGGCTATCACGACCTCAGCTGCCAGATCATTCCGGTAATGCGCGCACAGGGGCACGGGAGGATTATCAACTGTTCGTCGGTTCTGGGCTTTGCCACATTGAAATATCGCGGGGCTTATAATTCCAGCAAATTTGCGCTCGAAGGGCTGACCGACACGCTGCGCATCGAAATGCGCAAAACCGGCATTGATATTATCTTGATTGAACCCGGTCCGGTCACCAGCAAAATCCGTGAAAACTCGGCACCGCATTTTGAAAAATGGATTGATTGGAAAAATTCGCCGCGCGCCAAATATTATGAAAACAAGATGATCAAACGGCTTTATGCGGCCAAAGACAAACCGGATGCTTTTGAATTACCGGCATCCTCTGTCAGTAAAAAACTGGTTCATGCGCTGGAATCCAAGCGCCCCAAACCGCGTTATTATGTCACGACACCAACATATATTATGGGGTTTTTGCGCCGTATTTTACCAACCCGTGCGTTTGATTGGGTGTTAAACAAAGGATAAAAAGGGGCTTACAAATGGTCGTTCTAAATAAAATCTACACCCGAACCGGTGATGCAGGCCAAACCGCTTTGGGCAATGGAAAACGGGTTTCCAAAACTTCACCACGCGTGAATGCCTATGGCACGGTTGATGAAACCAACGCCTGCGTTGGCCTTGCCCGCCTGCATGCCAGCAACGAAATGGACGCGATGCTGGCCATGATCCAGAATGATTTGTTCGATCTGGGGGCTGATTTGTGCCGTCCTGAAATGGAAAAAGACAAGGATGCGCAATATCCGCCATTGCGATTGGCCAGCTCTCAGGTTGAGCGGTTGGAAAACGAGATCGACGCCATGAATAAAAATCTAACCACCCTGCGTTCTTTTGTCTTGCCCGGTGGCAGCGCCTTGGCAGCCAATCTGCATTTATGTCGCACAGTTTGCCGCCGTGGTGAGCGTCTGGCGGTGGAATTGGCCAATGAAGAATCCATTAATCCGACCGCTGTAAAATTTCTGAACCGTTTGTCCGATTGGTTTTTTGTAGCCAGCCGTGTTGCAAATAAAAACGGGGCCACCGATGTGCTTTGGGTGCCCGGCGCCAACACCTAAATCAGAGCAGGTTAATTAGGTTTCCCTGTGGCGCGCCTTTAATTTCTCCGAATATCATCCCTTATTGCTGCGAGAAACCTTGCGGCTGATTTTTGCTTTTTTGTGGCGGGATTTATTGGCTTTGCGACGTATCGGCCCCTTGCCCGTGCGTCTGCCACCGGTTTTTGGCATAGCCTTGCCATCGACAGATAACATTTCCAGAATCAAACCACCTGTCATCGCGACCGCCTCGGCCAAACGGACCGTAACGGGCGCACCCAGCCCCAGCATCACACCGGTTTCTTCGCCGGTTAGGGTCTGATTATCGGGGTCAAAGCGGAAATATTCACGCCCCAAACTGCGGACCGGAATTAACCCGTCCGCCCCTGTTTCCTCTAGCCGCGCAAACACGCCGAATTTGGCAATCCCTGAAATTTTTGCGCTAAATTCGGCTCCGATACGTTCCGATAAATAAGAGGCCAAATAACGGTCGGTCGTGTCACGCTCGGCCAACATTGAGCGGCGCTCGGTTTCGGAAATATGTTTTGCCGTATCTTCCAGCCGTTCAATTTCAGCGGGCTGCAAACCGTCACTGCCCCATTTATTTGCCGTCACCAGCGCACGATGCACAATCAAATCCGAATAGCGCCGGATTGGCGATGTAAAATGGGCATAATTTTTAAGCGCCAAGCCGAAATGACCAAAATTTTCACGCCCGTAATAGGCTTGGGTCATTGAACGCAGGGTCGACAGGTTAATTTGCTCGCTAAATTCTGTATCGGCTGCCTGTGCCAATAAATTATTCAAATGGCGTGTTTGCAAAACCTGACCTTTGGCCAGAACCAAACCGGCCGCATTGGCCACTTCGCGCAACGCATCCAGCTTTTCGGGGCTTGGCTCTTCGTGGTTGCGAAACAGCAATGGGGTGCGTTTGCTCACCAATTCTTCGGCCGCCGCAACATTGGCCAACACCATGAATTCCTCGATCATCCGGTGCGCATCCAGCCGAGCTTTGAAATTCACCGACGAAACGGTGCCATCTTCGGCCAGCTCTATGCGCCGTTCGGGCAGGTCCAAATCCAGTGGCTGGCGCTGCTTTCGGGCCTGAACAAGTGCGCGGTAGGCCGCATAAAGCGGCTCTAACACAGGCAAAAGCAATGGTTTCACCTTGTCATTGGGATTGCCGTCAATTGCGGCCTGCACCTCTTGGTAGTTTAGCGATGCGGCGGATTTCATCATTGCGCGGTAAAACGAATGGCCCAGTTTATTGCCGTCGGCATCCAGCACCATCCGCACAGCAATGCAGGCCCGAGGCACGCCTTCGTGCAGGGAGCATAAATCACCCGACAAACGATCGGGCAACATCGGCACGACGCGATCGGGGAAATAGGTGGAATTGCCACGTTTACGGGCCTCGGCATCCAGCGCAGATCCGGGCGGCACATAATGGGCCACATCGGCAATCGCCACCCAAAGCACATGGCCGCCCTTGTTTTTCGGGTCATCATCGGCCTGGGCAAAACAGGCATCATCATGGTCGCGCGCATCGGCCGGATCAATGGTAATCAACGCCATTTCACGCAAATCTTTGCGCTTGCCCAACGGAGCGGGTTTGGTTTTATCGGCCTGGGCTATGACATCATCGGGAAACTGGTCGGGAATTGCGTGTTGGTGGATGGCAATCAGTGAAACGGCGCGCGGCTGCGACGGATCGCCCAAGCGATTTACAATCCGCGCATTGGGCAAACCCATGCGCGCCTTTGGACCACTGCGCTCGGCCTCGACCAGCTCGCCATCTTTGGCACCGTTTATATCGCGCTCGCTAACCTGCCATTCCTTGTCGCTGCCTTTGTCGATCGGCACGATCCGGCCACCGTCAGAATATTTACGAAAAACCCCCAGTAAACGGATTGGGTTGCTGCCGATGCGCCGGATCAGACGGCCCTCGTATTGATAATCTTCGCCGCTCATTTCGGTCAGGCGGGCCAGAATACGATCATTTTCGCCCAGCGCCGGCTCGGTTGATTTAAGCATCAATAAAATACGCGGCGCGGCGGCTTGGCCGTGCCATTCCATCGGGTGCGCAAATAAATCGCCATTCATATCAGGGGCCAACACCTGCAAAATACTGACGGGCGGCAGTTTGTCGGGGTCGCGGTAAGTTTTGCTGCGCTTTTGCAGATGACCCTCGGCCTCCAGTTCGCGCAGGACGCGTTTCAAGTCAATGCGCGCGGCGCCCTTGATGCCAAAGGCACGGGAGATGTCGCGTTTGCTGGTCAGGGTCGGGTTATCGGAGATCCAGTTTAGGACTTCGGATTTTGTCGGAATGCGTTTCATCTGGCTGACCTAACACGCTTGCGCGCTGGCGTCATTGCAAAAAACAGGCGTAAAATCAGGCGAAATAATCACGCAATATTCGCGCATAAATCTGTTTTAGCTGCTCGATTTGCACCACTTCAACCCGTTCATCCACCTGATGCATGGTTTTGCCAACCAGCCCGAATTCAACCACCGGACAGTGGTTTTTAACAAACCGCGCATCCGAAGTGCCCCCCGAGGTCGACAACACAGGCGTAACACCGGTTTCGGCTTTAACCGCGGCGGCAACCAGATCAGAAAGCGGGCCGGGCGGGGTGATAAAACTTTCGCCGGAAACCTTGATTTTAATTTCGATTTCAACACCGGTTTCAGCGG
>CAYYXZ010000090.1:4727-7469 GCA_964475715.1 uncultured Marinosulfonomonas sp.
CCCTGTTTGCCTTTTACGGTGAAAAATGCGGTCATCGAGCCACGCCGGCCAATTTTCATCATTTCGCCCATTTTATCGGGGCAGGTCGGCTCGCCCACCAGACAGGCCTGCATGGCTTCGCCAGTGTTTTTCATCCAGTCCAGCAAGGCGACAGATCCATCCACAGCCTCGCCTTCCTCATCGCCGGTGATGGCCAAAATGATCGCTCCATCCGGCGGGGTTTGGGCGGTGAAATCAATCGCCGCCGCCGCAAAAGCCGCCACGCCGGATTTCATATCGGTTGCCCCGCGCCCCCAAAGCCAGCCATCAATTATGTCGCCGCAAAATGGAGGCCGGCTCCACGCGGCCGCATCGCCCACGGGCACAACATCGGTATGGCCGTTAAAACCGAATGTGCGCGCGTGCCCCTTTTTACCCCAACGCGCAAACAGATTCGAGACCTCGCCCCGATCAACCCGCGTGCAGCAAAACCCGGCATTTGTCAGCAATTTTTCCAACAACACCAGCGCGCCGCCCTCATTTGGCGTGACCGATGGGCAACGCAGCAGATCGGCGGTTAATTTAACGGGGTCTATCGGGGAATTCATTTTTCGGCTCCTTTTATTGCACCACTGGTTCTTAATTGGGCCGTTCTTAATTGGGCCAGCCTTTTTAGTTTGGTCGGCCTTTTCCTGCGGGTTTCTGATCCTCGTAAAACGGTGTCATCTGGGCGACGATCACACTGTTTTCATCCAGCGCGCGCTGCATCAAATCACGCTCGTCTTCGCCAATATCGTGGCCCTGCTCCAGCCGTTCATCCAAGGTGCCATAACCGGTCACATCCAGCGGCGCCATTTCGGCTTTTTTTAAAATTGCCACAGTTTCGCGCACCGCCTCGGCCTCGTCTATGCCGGATGCGTAAATCATCAGCGCCGCACCGGTCGCACCCTTGGGCAACCCGTCGCCATCCATGCGGCCAACCTCGACCAGCAGGGTAAAAACCTGCTGGCGGGATTTTTTCTTTTTAGGTTTATCAGACATAAATTGCTATCGGCAAAACGTGTATTGCCGGACCTTTAATTTCTGCACTGGCGTCAGGGAAGTTGAACTGACCATCCTGTGACATTGCATTTATTGCGCTCACCAATTCCTTTAAAATGAAGGGTGTTTTACTTAGAGCAGACTTTCTAAGTAGGTTTAACGGGGTATCATCCTCATCTACTTTACGAATTATTTTACCAAGAACTTTAAATTTACCTTCTACCAAATTTGACATGAGTGGATCGCTTAAATACGTCATATCAATAGTTACCATCACTGACATGGTCGGATTTTCTATAGACCCAATTAAATCAATAGTATTTCCTGCCTTCAACGCTTCAGTAACCGTCGCAAGTTGTTTCTTTAGCAAGGCATCTCCCGAAGGTCTATTTCGTTGACCTTTAGTCTTTTGAGGTGGGTCTTGGAATACTTCGGCAACATCAAGAACCTGTAAGACGCCGTCTAAGGTTTCTATAATAGGATTTTTTGTCATCGAGGTTTCAAATTCCACAATTTGCCCCGACACATATTTATCAGAGAGTATATCAATAATATGGCCCCCCTCACGCAATTCATTGATTAACTGGAATAGTAGAGAGGCTGGAGTATGGACACGCTCTTCAGCCGTGGTTGTTCCAGTATTTCCTTCCGTTTCCTTTTTTTGATGTGCGGACATGTCAACTTTCAACAAAGCGCTGAATGCTGAACCTAGACCGAATCCACCGCTTACTGATGCATGCTTGACCACCCCCTCATTTTCGGATTGCGAAACGCTGGTTACAGTAGCCAGCCCACCTTTAAGCATTGCCAACAAGTCAAAAACATAGTTTTGGTTAAGATATACTGGGATAATTGGCTTCATAGCCCTTATTTCCTTATTCGTTGTCCTACGTCAATCACGCAGCAGCTCGTTAATTGCAGTTTTTGAACGCGTGCGCGCATCCACCCGTTTCACGATAACCGCGCAATAGAGACTGATATTGTTCTTGGTCGGCATGTTTCCCGCCACCACCACCGAATAAGGCGGCACCTCGCCATACATCACTTCGCCGGTTTCGCGGTCAACAATTTTGGTGGATTGGCCGATGTAAACGCCCATGCCCAAAACCGCGCCTTCACGAATTATACAGCCCTCGACCACCTCGGAACGCGCGCCGATAAAACAGTTATCCTCGATGATCGTCGGGCCGGCCTGCATTGGTTCCAGCACGCCGCCAATGCCAACACCGCCCGATAGATGCACGTTTTTGCCGATCTGCGCGCATGATCCAACCGAGGCCCAAGTGTCAACCATTGTGCCTTCGCCCACATAAGCGCCCAAATTCACAAACGACGGCATCAGCACCACACCGGGCGCAATAAAGGCCGATTTGCGGGCAATCGCGCCGGGAACGGCACGAAAACCGGCCGTTTTCCATTCTTTTGGTCCCCAGCCTTTGAATTTACTGTCAACCTTGTCCCACCAGTCAGCCCCTTGCGGCGCACCTGTCATGGTTTCCATATCTTTCAGGCGAAACCCCAAAAGCACCGCCTTTTTCGCCCATTGGTTCACATGCCAGCTGCCATCATCCTGCTTTTCGGCCACGCGCAATTTGCCGCTGTCCAAGGCGTTTAATGTGTCCTCAATGGCCTCGCGAACTTCGCCTGTGGTGGCAGGTGAAATTTCATTGCGTGCATCCCATGCGGCCTCGATGGTGGTTTCCAGCTGTGTGTTTGACATTG
>CAYYXZ010000091.1:0-7329 GCA_964475715.1 uncultured Marinosulfonomonas sp.
CGCAAATCCTCAAGCCGTGGCTACGCGCCCAAACAACGCTTTATAATTTTTAACATCGCATCGGCATCCGGCGTTTTGGCAACATGAATTTCACCCGAATCATTCATCCTTGCCGCGCGCCCAACAGCCTGACTAAGCGCGATTACAAACAACGGTGCATTGATTTGTTCGATATTTTCAAAAAATAACGCGGCCGTTGCGGGTGAAAAAAGCGGCAAAATCAGTGGTAATTCAGCCGCAAGCGCGTTGCGCGCCGCAGCATTTAAGGGCACCGGCAGCTGGCGATAGGCAACAACCCCGTCCACCCGGTGCCCGCTGGCCTGCAAGTTTTGCACAATTTGCCCCCGGGTCTGTTCTGCGTGAAGATGCAAAAGCGCGCCCTTGGGGTTTTGGCCTTCAATCAGCCCAATCAAATCTTGGGCCGCGCCATTTGCCGTGAGCGCCTGCAAACCGGCGGCTGTGGCGGCTGTGGCTGTGCGCGCGCCAACACAATAGGCCGGTAAACCGGTTTTAGAGAAGTTCTGTTTATACGCCTGAACCCCGTTTTCAGAACTGAAAATCAAACCGTCGTATGAATCTATTGGCGTCCGGATTTCTAAAATCGCAATTTTCAACAATGGCGAGATGATGATTTCAATGTCATCGCCAAAGGCCACGCGGCAGGTTTGCGCAAATCTTTCGGCCTGCTTTTGCGGTCTGGTCAATAATATGGTCGGTTGGCTGGGCAAGTTTCACCTGTCGGGATTGTCTGTTGGGCTGCATAAGTGTTAGCTGGCTGCAAGCTTCTTCGCAACCGGCAGGCAAATGACACAGGTAATGACACTCACAATTTTGGGGCTGGAAAGCAGCTGTGATGATACCGCCGCCGCCGTGGTGCGCCAAACCGCTGGCCGCCCGGCGGAAATTTTGTCGTCCATCGTGGTTGGCCAAACCGATCTGCACGCCAAATTTGGCGGGGTTGTGCCCGAAATTGCCGCACGCGCGCATGCCGAAAAAATGGATTATTGTGTCGAGCAGGCTTTGCAAAATGCCGCACTTGGTTTGCAAGATATGGATGCGATTGCCGTAACCGCCGGTCCGGGCCTGATCGGTGGGGTGCTGTCGGGGGTGATGTTTGCCAAAGGCTTGTCGGCCGGCGCAAATCTGCCTCTGATCGGGGTTAACCATCTTGCCGGCCACGCCCTGACGCCGCGCTTGACGGATGGTTTGGAATTTCCTTATTTGTTGTTGCTGATATCGGGCGGCCACTGCCAGTTTTTAATCGCCAACGGGGTGGATGATTTTAGCCGTCTTGGCGGCACGATTGATGATGCGCCCGGCGAAGCCTTTGATAAAACCGCCAAACTTTTGGGCCTTGCCCAACCCGGCGGACCGGCCGTCGAGACCGAGGCGCTTTTGGGCAATCCAAACCGCTTTGCGTTGCCGCGGCCTTTGCTGGATCGGCCCAATTGCGATATGTCTTTTTCAGGCTTGAAAACCGCGCTGCTAAGGCGACGCGATGCTTTGGTTGGCGAACATGGCGGGCTGCATCAATCTGATCGCGCCGATCTTTGCGCATCGTTTCAGCTGGCCGTTTGCGATGTTTTCGTTGAAAAAACCCGCCGTGCGCTGGGTTTGTATCTGGCGTTAAATCCAGACAAACCAGCCTTTGCCGTTGCAGGGGGCGTTGCCGCAAACCGGCAAATCAGAGCGGCATTAGAGAGCGTTTGCAGCGACAATAACGTAGCCTTCATCGCGCCGCCCCTGTCGCTTTGCACCGATAACGCAGCGATGATCGCATGGGCCGGGCTGGAGCGGTTTCGCCTTGGGCACAGCGATGATTTCAGCCTTTGTGCAAGGCCGCGCTGGCCGCTTGACCAAAACAGCCCCGCGATGCTTGGATCAGGTAAAAAAGGAGCAAAAGCATGAGTATTTCAATTTTAGGTGCCGGCGCTTTTGGTACGGCCTTGGCGATTTCACTGGCACGAAACGGTCAAAAAATTACACTGTGGGCGCGCGACGCTGAACAGGTTGAAAATATGCAAGAACGCCGTGAAAATGCTTTGCGGCTGGAGGGCCATCATTTTCCTGACAGCTTAATTATCACCGGAAACATAAGCACAGCTGGCGCATCCGATACCCTGTTGTTGGCCACTCCGATGCAAAAGCTGTCTGAATTTATGCACGAACACAAAGCGCTGCTAAACCACCGCAAACTGGTTGCCTGCTGCAAAGGCGTTAGTCTGGCCACCGGTCTTGGCCCCGTGGCGACGATAAAACAAATTTGCCCCGATGCGATTGCGGCCATTCTTACCGGCCCAAGTTTTGCCAATGATATTGCCCGTGGTTTGCCCACCGCGCTAACAATTGCCTGTGAAAATGCTGCCGCCGCCCGTGATCTGCAAGCCCAACTTTCGACTGACAACCTGCGGCTTTATCGCACAACCGATTCAATCGGGGCCGAATTGGGCGGGGCGTTAAAAAATGTGATTGCCATCGCTTGCGGCGCGGCCATCGGGGCCGGGCTGGGCGAAAGTGCGCGCGCGGCATTAATGACGCGGGGCTATGCCGAAATGCAGCGCTTGGCCCAAGCAATGGGGGCGCAACCCGAAACGCTTGCCGGGCTTTGCGGCTTTGGTGATTTGACCCTGACCTGCACATCGACCCAGTCGCGGAATTATTCCTATGGCATTTCGCTGGGCCAAGCTGCGTCGTTTGGCAAGGATATCACGGTTGAGGGCGCAAAGACCTCGTTTGCCATTGACCGCATCGCCAAAACCCGTGAAATTGAAATGCCGATTACGGCAATGATCGTCGCTATAATCAACCGCGAGATCACCATCCAGACTGCAATGGAGACCCTGTTCAGTCGCCCCCTAACCAAGGAGTGAGCCATGCGTGTGGTTTTAATCGCTGCGGACAAAGAAAATGCGCACCAGCTGCGTCTTGCAAATCGTGACGCGCATCTTGCCTATATTCAGGCCACCGATGTGGTTGAAATTGCCGGCCCGTTTCTGGATGCCGACGGGCAGATGTGTGGCTCGCTTTTTATCCTGTCGCTCGACAGCATGGCCCAAGCCGAATCCTGGGCCGCCGCCGATCCTTACGCCAAGGCCGGTTTATTTGCAGAAGTTAATCTGCGAGAATGGAAAAAGGTGATTGGATAATGGCATATTGGTTATTTAAATCCGAAGCCTCGACCTGGAGCTGGGAGCAGCAGCAGGCCAAAGGTGAGGCCGGCGAGGAATGGGACGGGGTGCGCAATTATCAGGCGCGCAATTTCATGCGGGAAATGCAAGTCGGGGATTTGGGGTTTTTCTATTTATCGCAAAAAGAAAAATCCATTGTGGGCATTGTCGAAATCATCAACGAAGCCCACCCCGACAGCACGATTGATGATGCGCGTTGGGAATGTGTGGATATCAAAGCGGTTCAGTCTTTGAAAACCCCGGTCAGCTTACAAATGTGTAAAGAAAACCCGCAATTATCCGACATGGTTTTGGTCAATAATTCGCGCCTGTCTGTGCAGCCGGTCGCCGATGATGAATGGGCTGTTATCTGCCGGTTAGGCGGTCTAAAATAAATTGGAGGGCTCCGACCCCCCGGAACCCTCCATCACCCCACGTGCTCCCTTCGCACCACACGTGAATATAACTAGGTTCCGGCCATCCTGGCCCGATAAGGATTACACTAGGTCTTGATGTGATTCCAAGCAAACCCCAAGTAGTGAAAATGCGATTCAATATTGTCCGGGTTGCTTGAAATGCAGATTGGACAATAAAAAACGCCCGCCAAATTGGCGCGCGTTTGTTTTTAAATGTAGCGTTGGTTAGCCGTATACAGATTCTTTGCCAAATTCTTTGGTCAGCATATAATAAACTACAGCGCGGTATTTGTTGCGCTCGGATTTCCCGTAGGTTTCCATAGCTTTATCAATAGCTTCCATAAGTTTTGGGCTGTCTGCAAGGCCCAGCTTTTTCATCAGAAAATTATTTTTCACGGTTTCCAGCTCGGCCGCTTGCGATGCCGCAACGGTTGACGCATCCGCATTGTAAATTGCCGGGCCACAACCGATTGTAACCTTTGTCAGCAAATCCATGTCAGGCGACATGCCGCATTTATTTTTTAGATCATCGGCATATTGCGCGATCAAATCATCTCTTTTACCCATTAGGTTTACTCCCACCAGAATTTCAAAAACGGCCCAACGTGAACCACTGGAGGCACGCTATAGATAATTTTACAAAAAACAAAGCAATTTTTTAAAGGTCTTTGGCTGCGCCTATCCACACAACGCAAAACGCAGCCCCACACAAATGCAGGGCTGCGAAAGTAATTTATCAGTAGCGATAATGTTCAGGCTTATAAGGCCCGTCAACCGAAACGCCGATATAATCAGCCTGCTCTTTATCCAGCACCGACAGCTTTACTCCGATCCGGTCCAGGTGCAGACGCGCCACTTTTTCATCCAGATGTTTGGGCAGAATATACACATCGTTTTTATATTCATCACCTTTGGTCCACAATTCAATCTGGGCCAATGTCTGGTTGGTAAAAGATGCCGACATCACAAACGAGGGGTGCCCCGTTGCATTTCCAAGGTTCAGCAAACGCCCTTCAGAGAGCAGAATAATCCGGCTGCCAGATGGCATTTCGATCATATCTACCTGATCTTTGATGTTGGTCCATTTATGGTTCTTCAGGCTAGCAACCTGAATTTCATTGTCAAAGTGACCAATATTTCCAACGATCGCCATATCTTTCATTGCACGCATATGCTCGATACGGATCACGTCTTTGTTGCCGGTCGTGGTGATAAAGATATCGGCGCTATCAACCACATCTTCCAGCACCACAACCTCAAAGCCATCCATGGCGGCCTGCAATGCGCAAATTGGGTCAACCTCTGTTACCTTCACACGCGCACCGGCGCCGGCCAGTGACGCGGCTGATCCCTTGCCAACATCGCCATAACCGCAAACCACGGCAACCTTGCCGGCCATCATTGTGTCGGTGGCGCGACGAATGCCGTCAACCAGCGATTCCTTGCAGCCGTATTTGTTATCAAACTTTGACTTGGTAACAGAATCATTCACATTGATCGCAGGGAACGGCAGCTGGCCCTGTTTGACCAATTCATACAAACGATGCACGCCGGTTGTGGTTTCTTCGGAGACGCCCTGAATTGCATCGCGCTGTTTGGTGAACCAGCCGGGGCTTGCGGCCATGCGCTTTTTGATCTGGGCAAAAATCGCTTCTTCTTCTTCAGATGTCGGCGTTTCAAGCAAATCGGTTTCGCCAGCTTCTGCGCGCGCACCCAACAGGATATATAATGTCGCATCGCCGCCATCGTCCAAAATCAGATTGCAGGTGCCTTCGTCGAACATAAAGATTTTATCCTGATAATCCCAATGCTCGACCAATGTCTGGCCTTTAATGGCAAATACCGGAATACCGGCCTCGGCAATCACAGCGGCCGCGTGATCTTGTGTTGAAAAAATATTGCACGAGGCCCAACGCACTTGCGCACCAAGATCTATCAGCGTCTCGATCAAACAGGCTGTTTGAATTGTCATGTGCAATGAGCCGGCAATCCGCGCGCCTTTCAACGGTTTGCTGTCGCCATATTCCTTGCGCAGCGCCATCAGGCCCGGCATTTCGGTCTCGGCGATGTCCAGTTCCTTGCGACCATAATCGGCCAGCGAAATATCTTTTACGATGTAATCAGTTGCCATTTGGCTATTTCCTTGCATTTTTAAAACTCATAATCAGGGCAGATAACACCGTCATTTAACAAGAGCAACTTAGGAAGCGGTAAACAGGCAATATCAGCGCCTTGCTTTACGACTTTTCTGCTTTTACAAAACAATGACAGGCTTTAATGCAAGGATTTCCAAATGCCCACCCAACCCCGTGCTCGGCCCCGTGCTCGGCCCCGCGCATGGCAGAGAATGCTTTCAGGCCGGCGTCTTGATTTGCTGGACCCGACCCCGATGGATATCGAAATCGAGGATATCGCGCATGGCTTGGCATTTGTAGCGCGCTGGAACGGGCAAACCATTGGCGATTACGCGTATTCTGTGGCCGAGCATTCGATACTGGTTGAACAAATATATTCGTGTATTCAGCCCAACGCACCGGCAAAATGGCGCTTGGCCGCTTTGCTGCATGACGCGCCGGAATATGTGATTGGCGATATGATTTCACCGGTAAAATCCGCGATCGGGCCAGATTATGGCGCGCTTGAGGAACGCTTAAGCGCGGCCATTCATATCCGGTTCGGCCTGCCTGCGGTATTGCCCGCAACGGTTAAGAAACAGATTAAAAAAGCCGATAAAATCAGCGCCTGGCTTGAGGCAACCCAGATTGCGGGCTTTACAGATTCAGAGGCAGACAAGCTGTTTGGCAAACCCGCGCCAAAGGCAATCAACGGGCTGCGCATCCACCTGCGCCCGCCACTTGCGGTGCGTCAGGATTTCACGGCGCGCCACCATATGTTGCTTGGGCAGGTTTAGCGGTTGCAACAGGCTTGCCACATCGGCCAAATCTGTTGCTTTCACATTGGCAGTACATAATATAGTTAGTCGATGAGCGAATAAATTTTGGGGTAGTGGGGAATATAATAGTGGCGCATATTATCGTCGTTGGAAATGAAAAAGGCGGGTCGGGCAAATCGACCACCTCGATGCATGTGGCCACAGCGCTTGTGCGGATGGGCCATAGCGTTGGCGCGCTGGATCTGGATTTGCGCCAGCGCACCTTTGGGCGTTATGTGGAAAATCGCCGCAGCTATTGTGCGCGTCATAATCTGGATTTACCGACACCGGATTTTCATGATCTGCCCGAAATTGACCGCGCAAAACTGGCGCCGGGTGAAAATGTTTATGATCACCGCCTGTCGGCTGCGGTGGCCACGCTGGAACCTGACAGCGATTTCATCCTGATTGATTGCCCCGGCTCACACACCCGCCTGTCGCAAGTGGCGCATTCACTGGCCGATACATTGATCACGCCGCTAAATGACAGCTTTATCGATTTTGATCTGCTGGCACGTATTAACCCGGAAACCCACGAAATTCTGGGGCCTTCGGTTTACGCCGAAATGGTCTGGAATGCGCGTCAGTTGCGCGCTCAGGCCGGGCTGCCGGCGATGGACTGGATTGTGGTGCGCAACCGGCTGGCGGCGCAACGGATGCACAATAAGGAAAAGATGCAAGAGGCCATTGCGGCGCTATCCAAACGCATCGGTTTTCGCGTGGCCCCCGGTTTTGGCGAGCGGGTGATTTTCCGCGAATTATTCCCGCGCGGCCTGACCTTGCTGGATTTGAAAGATGCCGGCGTTAAGGGGCA